>JAQUNC010000001.1 GCA_028717805.1 Atribacterota bacterium | reverse complement strand
TTCTGGTCTTTTGCCAAGCATTGGTTGTACCATTACCGTGGCATCTCAAGTGTCTATTTCCCATTTTACTTAAAAGAAGTAGAATGGGGATTCAACCACCGTAATGAGAACCTTGTTATCCTATTAAAGAGGTTACTGAATCAACAGAATTTCATTGTCAAAGAACAAATTTAGTGCAATTTTGGTTATGCATTACCAAGATTAAAATATATTAAAATATATCAGAATATGATTTTTTAATAGGAGTCTGAAGTAATTGGCATTATTGCTTCAGAAAAGTTTGGTTAATATATTATTGATAGTATATAAACTGAAAAAGATTATAATTAATTGTACTTTCTAGAAAGTTTATTATTTTTTAATACCATCCTACAAAGCCTTATTGTAGATATACTATTAAATGAACTATAATGCATAATATTTTATTAAAATTATAAATATCTAACTTGAATAACAAATCTAAGTATGTTATACTTATTTGGTTTTGTAGTATAGTTTAATTTATTTCAATATATTTGAATTGAAAATATTCAAAGAAGAAATACGTTAAATTATTAAGAATTAAGAATTATATGATTTAAAAAATATGTATTTATTAAAATATTAATAGATTTTAAAATAGATATTAAAAAAGGAGAGTGACCATTTGAGTGTTGTATCAATGAAACAATTGTTAGAATCTGGTGTACATTTTGGACACCAAAAAAGACGTTGGGATCCCAGAATGAGATCCTATATTTTTACTGAAAGAAATAATATTTATATTATAGACTTGCAACAAACAGTTAAACTTATTGATGATGCTTATAACTTTGTACGTGAACTTTCCAGTAAAAATGGCACTATTTTATTTGTAGGAACAAAAAAACAAGCACAAGAATCTATTAACTCTGAAGCAGAGAGATGTGGTATGCCTTATATTAATTATAGATGGCTTGGTGGCACATTGACCAATTTTAATACCATTAATCAAAGAGTGAAGCGTCTTTTCCAGTTAGAAGAAATGGAAAAGAGCGGTCAATTTTCTTTATTACCGAAAAAAGAAGTTATTATTTTAAAAAGAGAACAAGAAAAGCTTGAAAGGCTCTTAACGGGTATTAAAAATATGGAAAAACTACCAGATACCTTATTTATTATTGATCCTAAAAGAGAAAGAAACGCAGTAACAGAAGCTAGAAAACTATCTATACCTATAGTAGCAGTTGTTGATACTAACTGTAATCCAGAAGAGATTGACTATATAATTCCTGGCAATGATGATGCAATAAGAGCAATTAAATTATTGACATCTGTTATTGCTGATGCTGTTATGGAAGGTAAAAAAATATCTCTAAAAGATAATGTTAAAATTGCTGTATAATGTATAATTTTGTGTATAAGTTCAACATATAAGGAGAGCTAGGAAAAATGACTATTAAAGCTGAACTAGTGAAAGAGTTGAGAGAGAAAACTGGTGCTGGTATGATGGATTGTAAAAAAGCACTAACACATACTAATGGAGATTTAGAAAAGGCAGTTGATTATCTACGTAAAAAGGGTATTCAAGCTGCGACCTCAAAATTAGGGCGAAAAGTTTTAAATGGAAGAATTGTATCGTATATCCATTTAAATGGTAGGGTTGGTGTACTTCTGGAAATTAATTGTGAGACTGACTTTGTTGCTAAAACTCAAGAATTTAATGATCTGGCAAAAAATATTACCCTACAGATTGCAGCTACCAATCCTAAATATATCAAAAGGGAAGATGTACCAGAAGATATAATCCAGAAAGAAAAAGAAATTTATTGCAGTCAATTGAAAAATACCAATAAACCGGAAAAGGTAATTGATAATATTGTAGAGGGGAAATTAAATAAATTTTTAAAAGAACATTGTTTAATTGAGCAAGATTATATTCGTAATCCCGAGATCGATGTTAATCAATTAATTTTAGAAACCATATCTAAATTAAAAGAAAATATCCAAATTAAAAGATTTGTGAGATATCAACTGGGTGAGTAGATATAATATATTTTTTATAATCTACTCTTGATAAATTTTACCCTTTCTAAAATAAATTAATAAATTCGAGTAAAATGAAAAAAGAACAATCTATTTATAAAAGGATATTATTGAAATTAGGAGGAGAGTCTTTCTCCGGTGAAAAAAAAGTTGGTATTGAAATTGAGCGTGTTAAGTTCATCTCTGCTGAATTAGCGGAAATAAAACAGATGGGAATTCAGATTGCTGTTGTTATAGGAGGAGGAAACATTTTTAGAGGAAGAGAGGCTACTGCTAAGGGTATCAACCAGGTTTCTGCTGATTATATGGGGATGCTAGGTACGGTTATTAACGCTCTTGCCTTACAAGATTTTTTAGAAAAACTTAATATTGAAACAAGAGTACAGACAGCCATTGAAATGAGATCAATTGCCGAGCCTTATATTAGAAGAAGAGCAATAAGACATTTAGAAAAAGGACGTATTGTTATCCTGGCAGCTGGCACTGGTCACCCCTTTTTTACCACCGATACTGCCGCAGCCTTGAGAGCAATAGAGTTAGAAGCTGATGCAATACTAAAAGCCACTAAAGTTGATGGTATTTATGAATCAGATCCCCTAGTTAATACCAATGCTTTAAAATTTAAAAAGATAAGTTTTCTTGAATTTTTAAATAAAAATTTAAAAGTAATGGATGCAACTTCCATCTCGTTATGCATGGAAAATAAAGTACCAGTAATTGTATTTAATTTGAATTTACCTGGTAATATTAAGAAAGTAATTTTAGGAGAACCTATTGGAACCATTGTGAAGGAGGATTAAATATGTTACTTGAGATAACAAAAGAAGCTGATTACAAAATGAAAAAGGCAATAGAAATAACTAAGGAAGAATTATCTCAAATTAGAACTGGAAGGGCTTCGACTGCTTTAGTTGAAAAAATTAAAATTGAATATTATGGTGTTTTAACTCCCCTAAAAGAAATCGCTAATATTACTGTCCCCGAATCTGATTTAATCGTGATACAACCATGGGATAAAAATTTTGTTAGCGAGGTTGAAAAAGCCATTTGGAAAGCTGATATTGGATTAACTCCTAATAGTGATGGAACTGTTATCCGGCTATCAATTCCTCCTTTATCCGAAGAGCGAAGGAAAGAAATAGTGAAAGTAGTAAAAAAAGAGATTGAATCAGGGAAAGTTGCTATTAGAAACGTAAGAAGAGAAATTAATGACCAAGTTAAAAGACTCGAAAAAAATAGTGATATTTCTGAGGATCAAAGTAAGGAAATTTTTAAAAAAGTACAGGATTTAACGGATTCCTTTATTAAAGAACTTGATGAAATTTGTAAAACAAAAGAAATAGAAATAATGAAAGTATGATTAAGATAAAATTATTTCCTTGAGAGGATGGTTTATAAGATTCTCACTTAAAAAACACAAAAGGTTATTATTAAATATAATAAATTTCCCCCAGATTATTATATAAATAGAATGTATTAATGAATTTTTTTAAAAAATGGGGGTTTTTTTATAAGAAAAGGTAAGTATAATGCATGTTAAAAAATAATAAAAATAATTTAAATAGAACAAGGTTCATGGTAATCCCAAATCATTTATCTATTATAATGGATGGAAATGGCAGATGGGCAAAGAAGCGCAATTTGCCACGTTTTGCTGGGCATAAAGCTGGCGTTAAAACTGTTAAAATGGTAATTGCTGAATCAATTAAAGTTGGTATAGGTATTTTGACATTATATGCTTTTTCTACCGAAAATTGGAAAAGGCCAAAACAAGAAATATCCTCATTAATGAATCTATTTCAAGAAATGATCGAAAAAGGGAAAATGAGTTTATTAGAAAATAATATTAGAGTTAGATTTATAGGACACAGAGACAATTTGCCCATGCCACTTAAATTAGCTATGGAAAATATCGAAGAAAAAACTAAAAAAAATAAAAAATTTTTACTCAATATCGCCATTAACTACGGTGGAAGATCAGAATTGTGTCATGCTTTTAAATTAATTTCTGAAGATATTCTCCAGAGAAAAATAGATCCATCGCAGATAAACCAGAATCTTATTAATGAACATCTTTTTACTTCAAGATTACCTGATCCTGATTTATTAATTAGAACAGGAGGGGAACTAAGGATAAGCAATTTCCTTCTGTGGCAAATTGCTTATACCGAGTTGTGGTTTACAAAGACCTTCTGGCCAGACTTTTCAAAAAAACAACTATGGAAAGCATTAAGTGATTATGAAAAAAGGGTGAGAAAATTTGGGGAAAAAGTTTGAGAAAATAAGTGCTCGAATACTTACTATTGTTATTGGTCTACCTATAATATTATTAATAATTCACTTTGGTGGAATATTATATTATTCGACTATAATTTTAATTACTATATTAGCTTTTTGGGAGCTGTGGCATATAATAAAACATCAAGAATATCAACCTTCTTTAATACTAGGTGTAACTCTTACAATATTTTTTTTATTTCTGAAAAACATATCGGAATTATTTAGTAACATTAAACTAATCTTTACACTGCTATTTTTTTTAATTATTTTGGAACATTTTTTTATAAAGCCTCATAAACGTAGTATTTTAAATATTACACTAACTATATTTATGGCAATATATATAGGTCATCTATTATCATTCTTTATAGAAATTAGAGGCCTCACAAATGGTAAAATATTATTAACCTTTTCCTTATTTTGCACTTGGATAAGCGATATTTTTGCTTATCTAGTTGGAATTAATTTTGGGAAAAAACATCCTTTCCCATATCTAAGTCCAAATAAAACCTTAGAAGGTGCAATAGGTGGCTTCTTAAGTGGGGGGATATGTGCTTTAGCTTTTTACTCTATACTTCCGTTAAAAATATATACATTAATTATCTTGGGTCTTATTGCAGCAATTGCCGGTCAGATTGGAGATCTATTTGAGTCTTTAATAAAAAGAAATTTTGGAGTAAAAGATTCTGGTACATTACTACCCGGACATGGAGGTATCTTAGACTGTATGGACAGTATTTTATTTGCTATTCCAATTCTATATTATACCTTTCAAATTGTATTATAATATTTTTGTGAAATACTGGAGAAAAGATTATTATTATGAAAAAACAGTTAACAATCTTAGGTTCAACTGGTTCAATAGGAACACAAACCTTACAGATAATCCAAAATGAACCAGAAAAATTTGAAGTTTTTGGATTATCTGCATGGAGAAATTTGGAATTATTGAAAGAGCAAATTATAAAATTTAAACCAAAATATGCAGTAGTCAGAGATGATAAAATAGCAAAAGAACTAATAAATAGATTAAACAATAAAATTAGTTGCCATATATTATATGGCGAATATGGACTTACTAAAATATCTACATTGCCAGATGTCGATTTGATTATAGTAGCAATTACAGGTATGGCAGCATTAAAACCAACTGTAGAAGCTATCAATGCAAAAAAGCAAATCTGTCTGGCTAATAAAGAAATCATTGTATCTGCGGGCGAAATAATAATGAAAAAAGCAAAAGAAAATAATATAAAAATAATTCCCATCGACAGTGAACATAGTGCTATTTTCCAATGCATTATGCCTGATTATTATGAAAATATAGAAAAAGTAATTATTACTGCATCCGGCGGACCATTTTATCATTTAAAAGAAAGTGCACTAGAAAATATCTCTGTAGAGGAAGCCTTGAATCATCCCAATTGGCAAATGGGTAAAAAAGTATCCATAGATTCAGCTACATTAATGAATAAGGGTTTAGAAATAATAGAAGCTTATTGGCTCTTTAATGTCCCCTTAAATAAAATAGAAGTTTTAATACATCCTCAAAGTTATATTCACTCCCTGGTCCAATATGATGACGGCAGTATGATTGCTCAATTGAGTAATCATGATATGAGGATTCCAATACATTTTGCCTTACATTATCCTATTAGAGTAAAAAATTCTCTACCTCGAATTAATCTAGCAAAAATTGGGCAGTTAACCTTCAAAAAACTTGATTCAAAAAGATTTCCTAGTATTGAATTATGTTATGAAGCAATTCGACAGGGTGGTACCTTACCAGTAGTATTAAATGCAGCAAACGAGGTAGCTGTCAATGCTTTTTTAAATCAAGGATTGAGATTTAAAGACATTATTAAAGTTGTTTCAATGGTGATGAAAACTCACCAAAATCAATCTAATCCTAATATTCATGATATTATCTATCAAGATCGTGAAACTAGAAAGCTAACTGAAAAAATATGCAAGGAGAATATAAATTGATAACTTTTTTTGCTTTTATATTTGTACTAGGCATAGCTATTTTATTTCATGAATTCGGACATTTTATTATAGCAAAAATATCAGGTATAAAAGTATTTAAATTTTCTTTAGGTTTTGGTCCTAAAATTGCCGGCATATCATGGAAAGGAACTGAATATATATTATGTTTATTTCCTTTCGGTGGTTATGTGAAGATGGCTGGGGAAGGCACACAAAATGAAATAGATAATGACATTGGGACAATAGATCCCGACGAATATGTTCCTGAACATCAAAGATTTGATAAAAAATCATTTTTAATTAGAACCTCTGTTATAATAAATGGTCCTGTAATGAATGTGATTTTAGCTATATGCTTATTAATACTGGTCTTTTTCTTTTCCGGCATAGCAACAATATCAAATACTATTGCAGAAGTTACTCCTGGGACACCAGCTGAAGAATCCGGACTTCAAAAGGGAGACCAAATTATCGCTATTAACTCAATAACTATAGAGAATGCCGAAGATATTTCTAAAATAATAAATAACAATCGAGATATTATTATTTCTTTGAAAATATCGCGAAATAATAATATTTTTGAAACCACTCTTATGCCAGAATACAATGAAGAATTAGAGAGGGCCCTGATAGGGATAACCTTGGAACTTAAAGTAAAGAAATCATCTATTTTACAGTCTATTAAAAAGTCAATTGTTACTACTGGAGAAATATTTTGTTTAATTATAAAAGGATTTTTAGAAATGTTTACCGGTAAGGTACCTGTTGAACTCGCTGGTCCATTGGGTATTGCTCAAATGGCTGGAGAGGCGGCACAATTTGGCTTCTTAAACTTACTATTTTTTACTGCAGTAATTAATATATTTTTAGGAATTATTAACCTTTTTCCTATTCCCATTCTGGATGGCGGTCAAATTCTTTTATTAATGATTGAAAAAATAAGAGGTAAACCAATACAACCAGAACATATTAATTTTCTATATATTATTGGTATTGCGTTAATTATTATGATTTTTATAATCGCTACTTATCAGGATATTTTAAGAATATTTGTTCAATAAAGGTACGTTTTGATAATATGTCTAATAGGTCCAATTTAATTAATATTACGAGAAGAAAAAGTAAAACTGCAAAGATAGGTACATTACAAATTGGTAGTAGCCATCCCATTTCTGTTCAATCAATGACTAGCTGTGATATTAAAGATATCAAATCTACCTTGGAACAAATTAGACAATTAGAATCATCAGGATGTGATCTAATCAGGATTGCTTTCCCAGATATCCAATCATGTCAGCTAATAGCAGTAATTAAGAATAAGACGAGGGTACCTATCATGGCTGATGTACATTTTAATTATCTAATAGCACTAGAAGCTATTAAATATAATATTGATGGTATTCGAATAAATCCTGGTAATATAAAAAAAGAATCAGAAATAATTCAAGTTATTGAAGAAGCTCAAAAGAAAAATGTTATGATTCGTTTTGGAATTAATGCAGGATCTCTAGATAAAAGTATTATGGAAAAGTATAAGGAACCAAGTTATTTAGCTTTGGCAGAAGAAGCTGAGCAGTTAATTACCTTCTTAAAAAAAATAGAATATCAAAATTTTGTTATTTCTATTAAATCAAGTAACGTTATTGACACCATAAAAGCTAATAAAATTATTGCTCAAAATTGTGATTATCCTCTACATATTGGTATTACCGAAGCTGGATTTGATCAATCAGGCGTCATCAAATCAGCAGTAGGAATTAGTATATTATTATATGAAGGGATCGGAGATACCATTAGGGTTTCTTTAACTGGAGATCCGGTAAAAGAAGTTCTGGTTGGTCATGATATATTACGAGCATTAGAAATAAAAAAAATAGGCATCAACTTAATAACCTGTCCCACCTGTGGAAGATGTCAAGTCGATATATATAAAATTGCTAAGAAAGTAGAATCTATCTTGAGTGATATAAAATATCCTTTTACAGTTGCCATCATGGGTTGTATAGTTAATGGACCAGGTGAAGCAAAAATGGCTGATGCAGGAATTGCTTTTAATAACAAAGAGGCAATGCTATTTAAAAAAGGAAAATTGATTGGACGATATAATATAAAAGAGGCTATCGAGATTTTAAATCGGGAGATAAGATCTATGTAATGATAGAAATGCCGACTATTGTGTTTTTCCCGAATATTTAAATTATTTTACAAAACAATAATATGAAAATTACCAAAGAGGATGATAGTAAATGAAAATTTCTGTTATAATACCTGCTTATAATGAAGAAGGTACTATTGCTAATGTAATTAAAACTGTAAAGAAGGTGCCAGAAATTAATTCCATTATAGTAGTAAGTGATGGTTCTACTGACCAAACAGTTAAAATTGCTACTTCCTTAGAGGTTAACGTTTATGAAATTGAAAGAAATGTCGGTAAGGGTGGTGCAATTAAGAAGGGTTTTGACCAAACTGATTCTGAAATATTATTATTTTTAGATGCTGATTTAATTGGTTTAAAAACACGACATATCTATTCTCTGGTTAATCCAATTATAAGTAATTTGGCTGACATGACTATTGGTATTTTTAGTAAGGGAAGACTATTAACAGATCTATCTCAATTTATAATGCCCTACCTTTCAGGCCAGAGAGCTATGAAAAGGGAAATAATAAACCTTATTCCTGACATTGATCTACTAAAATATGGTTTAGAAATTGCTATTACTAAAACGGTAAAAAAATATCACTATAGAGTAGATAAAATAAAATTAACTAATTTAAGTCAGATTATAAAGGAAGAAAAATATGGAATTATTGAAGGAACTAAAAAAAGGTTGCAAATGTATTTAGACATTGTTAAACAACTAAAATCTTAATAAATTCCTTACTACTAAGATAGCTCAAGCTAATTTCAATTGTGAAAATTGACTTGAAAAACAATTTATGGTAAATTTTTAACTGTATGTGCTTTTGAAATAAAAATACTTAACAACTTCTGTCTTAAGAGAATATTTTGTTGCATTTTTTAGATTTTAGCTATGATGGAAAAAAATAAAATACTTGTGGAGAACAACCTCATGTTAAAAAAAATAGTAAAAGAATTAACAGATATGGAAAATGAAGCTGAAAGAATAATTATAAATGCCCAAAAAGAAGCTCAAAAAATGATTCAAGAGGAAATAAATAAACAGAATGAAAATAAAGAGAAAATAATTTCTGATTTACATAAAAAAAGTCAAGATATGGTGAAGGAAAGAATCAATGTTGCTCAAAAGAAATCTAAAGAAATATATGAAAATAGTAAAAAAGAAAAGGTAAAAATAAAAGAAGATATAATAAATAAATATGACCAAGCTATAGAAATGGTCTTAAACCAGATGGTGAAATAGGCATGGCTATATCTGCGGTAAGTAAATTTCATATTTTTGCTCATCTATCAATAAAAGAACCTATACTTAGTGATTTGCAAAAATTAGGTTGTGTGGAGATTTCTCATATTGAGGAAAAGGCAGAATTTCATAATTGGAAAGATATCGAAGAAGATACTAAAAGTGGTACCTCAGTAAAATTAAATAATATAAAATTCTGCATTGAGCTGCTTTCAAGTTATGGAAGTGAAAAGAGAAGGGGATTAAATTCATTTTTTCCATCAAAAAAGTTCTATAGCTATAATGATCTGGTAAAAATTTCACAACAGTTTGACTATGAAAAATTGTTTACACAATGTAAAGAATTGGATAATGAACTTAATCGGATTAAATTACAAGAGAATAAATTAATTAACGCTAAACAAGAAATAGAAAAATGGCAAGATTTAGAATTAGATTTTAATAAAATTGATAAAAGAAAATATATTAAATATATACTTGGCTCCATAACAAAAAAATATGTTAATAATCTATTGTTTGATATAGAACACCTTGTTAAAACAACTATTATTCAAACAATCAAAGAAGAAAAGAATAAATTAAACATTATAATTATTACTTTAAAAGAAAACCAGCCTAAAATTGATTCTATTCTTCAAAAATATCATTTTGAAATATATAAATACAGTTATTCCTTTACCGGTACCCCTAAACAAATACTTAAAACAATTTCCGAGCAACTGATGTTAATTGATAAAAGAAGAAGTGAGATTGCACAAATCTTAATTAAATTACACCGAGACAATCAACTTATTTATCCCTTATATGATTATCTTTCCATTATACATGAAAAAGAGGAAACTAAAAAATATTTAAAGAAGAGTGAAAAAATAATTGTTGTTAAAGGTTGGATACAAAATAAAGATATTACCAAATTACAAAAAAGATTGGAAAAAAATTATACTGAATATGAAATTGATTTTACAAAACCAAAAAAAGATGAACAAATTCCAGTTGCTCTAAACAATAATAATCTGGTAAAACCGTTTGAAATAATTACTGAACTTTATAGCTTACCAAATTACCATGAAATAGATCCGACCCCAATCCTTTCTATATTTTATTTTGTTTTCTTTGGGCTTTGTCTTTCTGATGTAGGATATGGTGCTTCTATGGCATTGATCAGTTACATCGCCATAAAAAAAATAAAATTGGGAGAAGGCCCCACTAAATTTTTTAAATTGCTTTATTATTGCGGTATATCGGGAATTTTTGGAGGAATTCTTGTGGGTAGCTGGTTCGGTGATATTTTAAATTTTTTACCACCAATGTTTTCCAATTTAAGGAATGTTCTAATCCAAAAACTTGCCTTATTTGAACCAACGGATAATCCACTTCCTCTATTAATATTGAGTCTTACTCTGGGAGTTATACAAGTTTATACAGGAATAATTTTAAAGTTTATTGATAATATAAGAAATGGCAAATTATATGATGGATTGATGGACCAGATATCCTGGTTATTTCTGTTAACCGGTATAATTTTAGTCTTATTAAAAAGCATGATGCCCTCCATTATAGGGAAAATTTCCTGGATTATTGCATTAATTGGTATTCTAACTATTGTTTTAACCCAGGGAAGAACTAAAAATGATATTTTATTAAGAATTGGCAGTGGCGTCCTTGCTCTATATGATATTACCGGTTATTTTAGTGATGTCCTTTCTTATTCCCGGTTATTCGCACTTGGATTGGCTACCGGAATTATTGCTCAGATGTTTAATATGCTTTCTACTATGGTCAATATTCCTTATATAGGTTTTTTACTAACAATAATCATACTAATAATAGGACATACCTTTAATCTATTAATTAGTGGATTAAGTGCTTTTATCCATGATGCAAGACTGCAATATGTTGAATTTTTTACTAAATTTTATCAAGCAGGAGGAACACCTTTCAAGCCATTCGCTCTTAAAACTAAATACATTAAGGTTGAAGAAGACGTTTGATTAATAATTTAAATATAATTCTAAATAAAATTAAGAATAAAGATAAAAAAATGTAAAGTATAAAAGGGGGATATGATTCATGACAGATGGTATTGTTCTAGCCTACTTAGGAGCAGCTTTGGCAATAGGATTAGCAGGTTCTGGTTCTGCAATTGGCGTTGGTATAGCTGGCACAAGTGGTGCTGGGATCATGACGGAGGATCCAAGTAAGTTTGGCTTAGTACTTTTACTTCAGGCACTGCCAGGTACACAAGGTATCTATGGATTACTGGTTGGATTTTTAGTCTTAACCAAAATAGGCATCTTTGCTGGCACACCTGCTACTTTAACTATTAATCAAGGACTACAAATTTTGAATTCCTGTCTGCCTATTGCTATTGCCGGTTTCTTCTCGGCAATTTACCAGGGCAAGGCTTCTGCTGGCTCAATTGGACTTATTGCTCGTAGACCGGAAGAAACTGGAAAAGCAGTGGTAATGCCGGCAATGGTAGAAACTTATGCGGTACTATCCTTATTAGGTTCTATACTATTGTTAAATGGAGTTGTTCTTTAATATCTGAGGAGATTTTTACTTATGTCAATAAAAGAAATAAAAGAGAAGATATTACAAGATGCTTTAGAAGAAAAGGAAAAAATATTTAAAGATACCAAAGTAAAGATAGAAAATATAAAAAGCTTAGCTAAAAAAGAAATTGATTCCATTCAAAAAGAAATTTTGGAAAGATATAACCAAGAAGCCGAACTAAAAGAGAAAAAAATTATTACAGAAGCTAAATTGAATGCGAACAAAGATATTCTCGCGGAAAAACAAGCTATCATTGATAATATCTTCTCAGAAGCAATAAATAGAATAATTAAATTAGAAAATAATAAATACTTATCTTTAATGGAAAAATTTATTCTGGAAAACGTAGAAATAGGAGATGAAACTGTATATATTGGAAATCAAGAACGACAATCAATTAACCAAGAATTCATCATTAAAATTAATAAAAAACTAAAAGCACAAGGCAAAAAGGGAGAATTGAAACTTTCTGAAGATCGCCTTCCTATTAAGGGCGGTGTAGTACTAGGTACTGGAGATATTAAAAAAAATGCTTCTTTAGAAGTCATTTTGGAAAATATTAAGGATGAAATAGAAACGCAACTTAACCAATTTCTATTTGCTAAGAATGAGGGTTAGTATGCTCAAGTATATCAATGAAACTACTAATACACAGGAAGAATATGGATATGCCTGTGCTCGCATTAGAGAGCTGGAAAAACACTTATTAAACAAAGAAGTTATTAATAAAATGATTGGGGCTCCTGATTTAGAAAATGCCCTTAAAGTATTAATTGAAAATAACTTGAGTGAATACTCTTTTGAAAGTACTGACTCTCATTATATTGATCAAGTATTAGCAAATATTTTAAAAGTAACTTTAAATATAATCAATGAAATTTCACCATATCCTTACTTGTTGCATTTATTTAGATGGAAATATGATTTTCATAATTTAAAAGTCCTGTTAAAAGCAAAAGCACTCGACAAAAAGGAACCTTACCCTATATATAATGATATGGGGAATATAAGTTCAAATGGATTATTCGCAGCTGTTTTTGAAGGGAAATTCCAGTTAGTGCCAGTTAAAATTGAAAGGATTATTAAACAATCAGAGGCTGAATACATGAAATCAGAAAATTTGCAATTAATGGAAATAATATTGGATCAAGGCTACTATGAAATTATCTTTGATCAATTAGAAGAAATTAACAATCCCTTTTTATTTTACTTATATAAAACTGAAATTGATTTAATAAATTTAAGTATTGCCTGTCGGTGCAAAATAAGAGATATTAGAAAATCAAAATTATTTGAGATATTAGTAAAATATGGTTATTTTCCAATTCAAAAAATAATTGATATTTATGATAATTCTCTGCATACCTGGTCAAATGATTTCCAAAAAACAGAATATTCTACAATAGTTGAAGAAGGCATTAAATACTGGTTAGAAAATAATTCATTATTGAAGCTTGAACAGTTAAGTGACAATTATCTATTAAGCTTACTCAAAATAGGTAAATACACTACTTTTGGACTGGAAAGCATAATTGCTTATTATTATGCTAAAGAAAATGATATAAAAAATATTAGAATGATTATCAATGGTAAGAGATATTCTTTACCAAATGATAGTATTAAAAAATACGTCAGGGACGCTTATGTCTAATATAGCAATAATTGGAGAAAAAGAGACTATTATTGGTTATAACCTCATTGGATTTCAACTATTTCCAGTAACTGATCTGACTGAGACTAAAGAAGCTTTAGAAAAATGCTGTCATGGTGATTATAAGATAGTATTTATCACTGATAATATTGCCCATTTGGTTATTGATGAAATTGAACAATTTCAAAAAATATCACCGATTTCAATTTGTATCCTCCCAAATCGTATAAAAGATTCTGAGCTCAGTATAAAAAAGTTAAGAAAGAATGTAGAAAAAGCAGTTGGTACAGATATATTGTTTAGAAAAGAGGGATAAGAATGCAAGAAAATACAGGCAAAATTGTAAAAGTATCAGGACCGGTTGTAATTGCTGAAAATTTATTAGGAGCTAAAATGTATGATGTAGTAAGAGTTAGTGAAAATAAATTGATTGGAGAAATAATTGAATTAAATAAAAATAGAGCAACTATTCAGGTATATGAAGAAACGTCTGGTATCGGCCCTGGAGAACCTGTTTATACTACTGGTTTACCCCTAAGCGTAGAATTAGGTCCTGGTCTCATTAAATCAATTTATGATGGAATCCAAAGACCTTTAGATATAATATTTCAAAATGAAGGAGCTTTTATTTCCAGAGGAGTGGAAGCTCACAGTTTGATTAGATCAACCAAATGGGGTTTTAAACCATTAAAACAGAACGGTGATCATGTTACTTCTGGGGATCGATTAGGTGTTATTCAGGAAACTTCTATAGTATCTCATTATATTATGGTTCCTATTGGGATGGAAGGGATAATTGAAAGTATCAACGAAGGTAGTTATAGCGTGAGTGATACTATTGCTAAGATTAAGGATAAAAATGGAAATCTTCATGAAGTTCAAATGCTACAAAAATGGCCGGTAAGAAAAATACGTCCTTTTAAAGAAAAATTACCTCCCAAAGAACCACTGATTACCGGTCAAAGAGTTATTGATACATTCTTTACTATTGCCAAGGGTGGTACTGCTTGTATTCCTGGTCCTTTCGGCAGTGGGAAAACTGTTGTACAACACCAACTTTCTAAATGGTGTAATGCTGAAATAATAGTCTTTATTGGTTGTGGAGAAAGAGGAAATGAAATGACCGATGTTTTACTTGAATTTCCTGAGCTAATTGATCCTAATTCAGGTAAACCACTAATGGAAAGAACAGTCTTGATTGCTAATACTTCTAATATGCCTGTTGCAGCTAGAGAAGCATCAGTATATACAGGTATCACTATCGCAGAGTATTATCGAGATATGGGATATAATGTTGCTTTAATGGCTGATTCCACATCAAGATGGGCTGAAGCAATGCGTGAAATTTCTGGTAGGTTGGAAGAGATGCCGGGGGAAGAAGGATATCCTGCCTACTTAGGAACGAGGATTGCTAGCTTCTATGAAAGGTCAGGTCGAGTAAAATGTTTGTCTTCGCAAGAACATGAAGCAACTATAAGTGTTATCGGCGCAGTATCTCCACCTGGGGGTGATTTATCAGAACCAGTTACTCAGAATACTCTTAGAACAGTACAGGTTTATTGGAGTTTACAAGATAAATTAGCTTATAAAAGGCATTTCCCGGCAATTGATTGGTTAAAAAGTTATTCTCTTTATCTCGACCAATTGAGTGATTATTTCCAAGAAGAAATAAGTAAAGATTTTATTAATATTAGAACAACTGCTATGAGTATTCTTCAGGAAGAATCTGAATTAGAAGAAACAGTTAGATTAGTAGGTATTGATGCCCTGTCAAAAAGAGAGCGTCTAATCCTAGATACTGCACGTTCTATTAGAGAAGATTTCTTACACCAAAACGCCTTTGATGAAATTGATACTTATACCTCTATGAAAAAGCAATACTTAATGTTAGATTTAATCATCTTTTTTCATAAAATGGCAACATCAGCTATTCAGGAAGACTATATCACCAATGAACAACTAAATCAATTATCAGTAAAAAATCAAATAGCTAGAGCTAAATATATACCTGAAGAAAAATTAGAAGAGTTTATGAAAATAAAAGATCAAATAAAAGAACAGATTAATTCCCTCATGTCAAAAAAGTCAGGAAAGGAAGAATGACCATGATAAAAGAATATTCTACAATTACTAAAGTGAATGGTCCACTAATAATCGTTAACAAAATAACTAATGTTAAGTACGATGAATTAGTAGAAATAGAATTATCAGATGGGGAAAAAAGAAGAGGGCAAGTTCTAGAGGTATCAGAAGACAAAGCCGTTGTCCAAATGTTTGAAGGAACTTCAGGAATTGATGTATTCAATACTAAGGTACGTTTTTTAGGAAGAGTAATAGAGATACCGGTTTCTATGGATATACTGGGGAGAATATTTGATGGCTCTGGTAGGCCAATTGATCAAGGGCCTAGGATAATTGCTGAAAAACGATTAGATATTAATGGAAGTCCATTAAATCCTTATGCTCGGGATTACCCTAATGATTTCATCCAGACTGGAATCTCTTCTATTGACCTTCTAAATACTTTGGTTAGAGGTCAGAAGCTACCCATCTTTTCCGGTGCAGGATTACCACATTCTAAAGTTGCTTCTCAAATTGCACGCCAAGCAAAAGTCCTAGGTAAAGAAGAAGGTTTTTCCGTAGTATTCGCAGCAATGGGCATTACTTTTGAAGAAGCTAACTTTTTTATTAATGATTTTAGAAGAACAGGGGCTATAGAAAAGAGCGTAATGTATATTAACCTGGCCAATGATCCAGCAATTGAAAGAATAATTACTCCAAGAATGGCTCTTACTACTGCAGAATATTTGGCTTTCGAAAAGGATATGCATGTACTGGTAATCTTAACAGATATGACTAATTATTGTGAAGCTTTAAGAGAGGTATCTGCAGCCCGTAAAGAAGTACCGGGGAGAAGGGGATATCCTGGTTATTTATATACTGATCTAGCGACACTTTACGAAAGAGCAGGAAGAATAAAAGACAAAAAAGGTTCGATTACTCTAATGCCAATTCTTAGTATGCCGGAAGATGATAAAACACATCCTATCCCAGATTTGACCGGATACATCACAGAAGGTCAGATTATCCTGGCACGCGAATTGCATCTAAAAGGAATATATCCTCCTATAAATGTCCTGCCCTCTTTATCACGTTTAAAGGACAAGGGAATTGGAGAAAATAAAACCCGAGAGGATCATGCTAATGTTATGAACCAACTTTTTGCCTCTTATGCTCGAGGAAAAGAATCAAAAGAACTAGCTACTATATTGGGTGAAGCTGCATTGACTGAAGAAGATAAGAAATACGTTGAATTTTCTGATAAATTTGAAGAGATTTTTGTCCAGCAAGGAGAAGATGAGAATAGGGATATTGAAAAAAGTCTAAGTATTGGATGGGAAACGCTAGCCATATTACCAATAAATGAATTGAAAAGAATTAAAGATGAGTACATAAATAAGTATTTGCCCAAACCATCAAATAATAAAGAAAACGAAATAAACAATAAAGAATAAAAAATAAGAATATAAAAATTATTTCATTACTTTACAATTTCATCAAGAGGTTTTCTAATAATGATATTAGCTGTTAATCCTAATCGTATGGAGTTATTAAGATTAAAACGCAGGTTAGAACTGGCAAGGCGTGGGTATAAACTACTAAGAGATAAACGTGATGCACTTATCCAAATATTTATAAAACTAGTTCAGGAAAATAAAAAAACAAGAGAAGAATTTGATAAGAAGATGAGAGAATATATGAATGAATTTCTTCTTGCTACTTTATATATGGGAGAAGATGAGTTGAATTCCATTTTCTTATTTCCCCAAAGAGATACCAAAGTTAAAGTTGAACATCAAAACATAATGAGTGTAAAAGTACCAAAATATAAAATCATAGAGGAAGGAAATTTATATACTTATGGTATGATTAAAACAAGCCCTGAATTAGATAGTGCCATAAAAAAATACCATGAGATTATGCCTCTAATGATAAAAATGGCAGAATTAGATAAAACCATAATATTACTAACTGAAGAAATTGAAAAAACCAGAAGAAGAGTTAATGCATTAGAATACGTAATGATTCCCAATTTAGAAGATACTATAAAATTTATAACAATGAAACTAGATGAAATGGCCCGATCTAATAATTCAGCCATTATGCGTATTAAAGAGATGATACGAGGCGAATACGAATAAAAATATAGTAATATCTGATTCGAAATCACATATACCTTGATAATATCTTTTTATCATATAGTCATAATATATCTATTCTATTTCTCTGAATCTATTTATCCAAACATCGCAACAACAACTTCAAATATTTTTCAAAACAATCTATGAATTTATCAATTTGATTAAGAAATTTCTTCTTAATTCACTAAATTGTTAAAAAATTACCTGGCATTTTAACCTATAAAAATGATATTATATATAATAATAAAATAGGTGCCCGTGGCTTAACTGGATAAAGCGACGGCCTCCGGAGCCGTAGATTGGAGGTTCAAATCCTCTCGGGCACACCATGGTTTGATATTATTTAATAAAAAATATGATTTTTAATGATAACTATTATCAAACGACAGTTCTCTTTTAGAACTATCGAAAAAATAGTTAGTTAAGAATTATGGGGAAAATTTTTTAACAAAGAAATGAATAAATGATTATTTACAAAGTTTGTAGGTTTATTTGTCATATAGTTATTTGTCTTTTCTGGCCGCTAAAAATAGAGGGAGAAGATATATCTAATTATAAAGGTCCTTATATTTTGGCAGCAAATCATGTTAGCTATTTAGATCCATTTATTTTGGGAATTGCGGTAAAAAAACCAATATACTTTATTGCTAAAAAGGAAGTATTTGATATACCTATCCTCGGTTTTATTCTAAAAAGAATAGGAGTCATTCCGGTTGATAGAAAAAATATTAATCCTGCTTCTATTAGAAAAAGTATAGCTTTGCTAAAAAAAGACCAAATCCTTGGTATATTCCCGGAAGGAACGCGTTCTTTAGATGGAAGACTTTTAGAATTTAATTCAGGATTGATAAAAATAGCCTTACAAACTAATGTACCAATTATTCCAGTGGGATTGAGTGGAACTTTTGAAATTTATCCTCCACATGCTAAATTCCCAGCATTGTTTAAAAAACAATATATCTATATTCATTTTGGTAAACCATTATACCTTGATAGGAATAAGCGTAAAGAGGTGAAATATATAAAAGATTCCCTACTAAAAATAGAAAATAAAATAAGGGAATTGACTCATTTATCAAAAAAAATGATGTAGATAAAAATTACAGTGAGGTAAATTCTTATGCCAAACATAAATAAAAGTAAGGGTAATTGTAGCAATTTATTTGTTTTATTTATATTTATATTACTGATTGTATATCCTCAAGTTGTATTAGCTAATAATAGTGAATATGTTATTGAAGCCACATTTGGTGAATATGGTAACAAAGCAGGGGAATTTAATTACCCGGTTGGCATTGCTCTGAACCAAGATGATAACATTTATGTTACTGACTGGGAAAATGATAGGATACAAATATTTGATAATAATGGAAATTTTTTAGGTATGATACCAGATGAAAAAAGCAATGTACAAATAGATGGACCGGTAGGGATTGCTTTTGATAACGAAAATAATATTTTTGTGGTAGAGCAACACAATCATAGGATACAAAAAATATCTCCTGATGGTCAATTAATTACTATATTTGGTCAACCTGGTAATAAACCAGGAGAATTTGATAATCCCAGAGGTATTGCTCTTGATAAAGAGGGAAATATCTATGTTGCCGATACCGGCAATAACAGAATTCAAGTATTTTCAAAAGATTTTGACCTATTATTTGCTTTTGGCAGAGAAGGGATGGGTGATGGAGAGTTTTATTATCCCAGAGGTATTGCTCTTGATAAAGAGGGAAATATCTATGTTGCCGATACTTTTCATCATCAAGTGCAAATTTTTAATGAAAAAAGTCAATTCATTAGACGTATAGGCTCTGCTGGCAGTGGTCCTGGTGAATTTAATGGAACAAGATATATCGCTATTGATAAAAAAAATAATATTTATATAACGGATTATAGAAATGGTAAAGTGGTCCAATATAATAATGAATTTAATTTTGCAACAGAATTTGGAGCAAATGAGCATGGCGTATCTTTAATGTATCCGGAAGGTATCGCCATTGATCAAAGAGGTTATATTTATGTAGCTGATGCTGGTAATAATAGAATCATAAAGTATTGCATTTCCAAAATAATTGTCAATAAGAAACTGGGAATAGAGTACCTGGAAAATAAACAGTGGAATGAAGCAATTCAATCTTTCCAGAAGGTACTAGAAGAAGATCCAAAAGATATTGACAGTATGAAAGCAATAGCTGTGGCGTATTTTGAAAATGGTCAGTTAGAACAGGCAATACAACAATATTCACTAATTCTGCAAGAATATCCACAAGATCAAAATATTAATTTAAAACTAATCGATACTCATTATACATTAGCAACGCATTACACGAAAGAAAATCGTTACCAAGAAGCTTTAAAGCATTATAAAATCGTTCTGGAAAATCAACCGAATTACCCTGAAGCAAAAATGAATTATTATTTGACTTATATTAAATATCTATATAATTCAATATTTTTTAAGCTTATTATTGCACTTATTATTTTAATTATGGTCATCTTTTTTATATTTCCAAAGATTTCAAGTAAAAAGAAAAGAAGTGGTAAACATTTTAAAGGTAGGAACAGTTTTTAGATTAGAACCTTTAATATACTTTTTTAGGAGGATTTTTTATGGAACACAAAAGAAGAGCTGTTGTCGCTGGTTCTTTTTATGCAGCTAATCGGAAATCCTTATATCAACAAATAAAAGATTGCTTTTTGCATCAAATCGGTCCTCAAGCATTACCCACGAAAAATGAGAAAAGAGATAGAAAAATAATGGGTATTATTTCTCCCCATGCAGGATTTATGTTTTCAGGTCCAGTTGCAGCTTATAATTATTTACAACTTTCTTTAGAAAAAACGCCTCCAATTATTATTATACTTGGCCCTAATCATAGAGGTTTGGGAGGAGACATATCACTTATGTCTTCGGGTCAATGGGAAACACCCCTAGGAATGATAGAAATTGATCAGCTTATAGCCAGTGAAATGCTTGCTCATGATGAAAAAAAAATGATCCAAGATGATTTTCAAGCACATCTTTTTGAACATTCCATTGAAGTGCAGTTACCATTTTTGCAATTCATTTATCCTGCCAATGAATACAAAATCATACCTATTTGCGTCACTAATCAGCAACTTTCATTAATGAAATATCTAACCGATATAATATACAAAACAATTAAGGACAATTACAGTGCATTTCTCTTAATTGCCAGTTCTGACTTCAATCACTATGAAGACCAGGAAAGTACAAAGCGCAAAGATGCTGAAGGAATTAAGCAAATTCTTAATATGGATACTGGCCTTTTTTATAAAACAATTCAGGAAAATGGTGCTTCTATTTGCGGTCCTGGAACTATTTCTGTAGTGATGGAGACTTGTAAAAGATTAGGTATCAATAGGGGTAAATTATTAAAATATGCCACATCAGGCGATGTTTCCGGTATGAATGATCAGGTTGTTGGTTATGCTTCAATTATTTTTCAATAAGTTTTTAAGTTCATATAATATTTTAGAATTTATTAATAATAAATAATAAATATGAATACTATTGTAAAATATCAATTTGGTAAAATAATAATTAATGGTTCAAGCTATAAAACAGATGTTATTGTATTTCCCGATCATGTTCAGGATAAATGGTGGAGAGGAGAAGAGCATTTTTTAAGGATTGCAGATTTAGAAAGCGTTATAAATTATAAACCAGATATTTTAATTATTGGTACCGGTAGATATGGCTTGATGAAGGTTGATAATTATTTGATACAAGAATTAAAAGATTTGGGTATAAAAAATCTAATAGTTGAAAAAACAAAAATAGCTTGTCAATATTATAATAAGGAAACTGCTCTAAAAAAAGTTGCTGCGTTACACTTAACTTGCTAATTAACTTACCAAATTTGTCTTTTTATATTTTTATATGTAGTAATAAGCTTTAATGAATATTGAAATATAATTGAAAAATAAAAATAATATATTTCAATATTAAATATTCTATTTCTATTTTTTTATTTTTTTAAAAATATTTTTACAATGAAATTTTGAAGTTTGTTCATTGAAATTATATAACATCATATATTAGTATACTTATTTAAAAAATACTTCTATCTTTTAAATATTTTGGATTGAATTAATATTTACAATTAATTGAAAAAATATTGATATTTTTTCTATAAATATAAAACCATTAATACCTAATTATTTTTTCAATTTTGAACGTATTTTGAGTTATTCTGGTATATTACAATAATATGTTAGTTTATTTTCTAATATTTTTTATTTTTAAACATATTTATAAAAATATTTTTAAAATACAGTGTTGAATATAATAACTAATAAAGTTAGTTAAAATTATCAAAATAATTATATTAATCAATCAATATTATAGAATTTCTAATACTTATTTTGTATTCCATTAATGAGAGAAATATTTATTGTTTGTTCAAAAGAAATTAAATTAAACGTAAGCATATCGTATTAAAAAGATTTTTTAATATTATTTAGAATAACCGAAACTAATATTGGAAGTAATGAATTACATTTTAATTTTAAATAATTTTACTAAATGATGGAAAAAATAATAAATAAAATTAAAATGAATAGATATTTAAGTAACATAGAATGAACTTACAAGCAAAATTTCTAACTTCTAAGAAAGATATAAGGGGTAACTTGGATAAAATAAATAAAATAAAGACTAATTATCTTTTATTAATATCCTCCATCACTTTACATAAGATATATTATCGGAACAATAAAATATTTTTATAATATCAATTATTTTAGTATCCTTCTCTCTTCATTATTTCAACTATCTCTGTAATGCACTGTTGTATATCTGAATAGTCATCTAAATTGATCCAATAATCTATCTCTATTTGATTTTTGAACCAGCTTAACTGTCTTTTCGCAAAATGACGGGTTTCTTTTTTAATTATCTCAATTGATTCTTCTTGTGATTTTTCCCCTTGCAAATAATCCACTATTTGTTTATAACCTAAACCTTGCATGGCATTCATATTAATATTATTGTATTTGTTTATTAATTCTTTAGTTTCATCTATCAATCCATTTTCAACCATTTTGTTAACACGATAATTAATTCTTTTATAGAGGTTTTCTCTGTTCCTGTAAATACATATAATGTAATACTGGTATTTTGCTTTATTTTTATGGTTATCTTCTTTATTATGAAAATATGATACTGGTTTACCAGTTAAATAAAAAACTTCTAAAGCCCTTATTATTCTTCTGGTGTCATTAATGCTTATTTTCTTGGAATATTCTAAGTCACATTCCTTAAGTTTCTCATATAAAAATATATTCCCCTTCTCTTTAGCTAATTCAGTTAATTCATCTCTAATTTTTTGGTTTCGACCGGGACCTCGAAATATTGGATTGATAAGTGTTTTAATGTAAAGCCCCGTTCCCCCCACAATAATAGGTTTTTTATTTCGAGTTAATATATCATAAATACATTTTTGTGCTTGTTTAGTATATTGTTTAACATCATAACTTTCTGATGGTTCAATTAAACTAATACAATGATGTTTATATTTATTTAGTATTTCCTCTCCTGGTTTATCTGTACCAATATCCATATCTTTATAGATTTGCATTGAATCAGCAGAGATAATTTCCAAATCTGGTATAATCTGGGCAATTTTGATGGATATTTCTGTTTTTCCACTAGAGGTCGGACCGGTAAGAACAATTATTTTGTTAATATTTAACATCAACCAACTCCCCAAACAAGGTATAAGAATCTGCCTGTTTGATTTCCACATTGACTAATTTACCTAACAAATCATTATTATCATCAGAACAGCTAAAAACAACTATTTTATTTGTTCTTGTTTTTCCCCAATATTGCTTTTCTATTCCCTTTTTAGATTTATTTTCAACCAGTATTTCTATTGTTTTACCTATTAAATGTTGATTTATTCTGGTAGTTATATTATTTTGTATTTTTAATAAGGTCCACAAACGTTTTTTCTTAGTTAAAAGGGTTACTTCTTGCCCAAAAAAAGAGGATAGAGTCTCTTTTCGATTAGAATAGATAAAGGTATAAGCAGAATCAAACTGAATATTTTGAAAGGTTTTAACTGTTTCTTGAAAATCTCCTTCTTTTTCCCCTGGAAAACCAACCATTACGTCAGTAGTAATACTGGCTTCAGGAATATATTTCCTAATATTATTAATAATATTGTAATATTGTTCCATATTGTACTTTCTATTCATTTCTTGTAATATCCTATCTGATCCGGATTGAAGAGGTAAATGAATATGTTCGCAAATTTTATTACCATTTTTAATAACTTTAATTAAATCAAGATTGAAATCTTTGGGATGTGAAGTAATGAATCTGATTCTTTCAATTCCATTTATGTCATTAATTTTTGAAAGTAACGTTAAAAAATTATCTCCATTACTTAGATCTTTTCCATAAGAATTAACATTCTGTCCCAACAATATTATCTCTTTATAGTTTTTCTTTACTAATTTTTCAATTTCATTTAATATCTCTTGTAAAGATCTGCTTTCTTCAAAGCCTCTAGTATAGGGAACAATACAATAAGAACAAAAATTATTACATCCTTTCATAATTTGGACATATGCTGTAATGGAGCTATGGTATTTTATCGGTTTGTTTGCTAATTGTAATAATTCTGTATTATCACATAAAGTAATGGTTTTCATTCCTTTATTTTGCCAGTAAAGCTCTAATATCTCTATGAATGAAGTAATTTGAGATGGTCCAAATATTAAATCAACTGTAGGTGCTTTTTTTTGGATATTTTCTTTTTCCTTCTGAGCCAGACAACCACAGATTCCAAAAATAAGTTCGGGCTTTTCCTTCTTAATTTTATTGATTATACCTGCTAAACTGTAAATCTTTTGCTCTACCTTTTCTCTAACGCAACAGGTATTTAAGATAATAAGGTCAGCTTTATTCAAATCTGATGTCATTACATAACCAATATCTTCGAGTTGACCTGCCAAATATTCAGAGTCATTCACATTCATTTGACAACCAAATGTTTTAATATAATAATATAATATATTTTTATCTTTTCTATTCATATCAAACATCATTTCTCTAATAAGACAATTTCTATTTACCTTCTCCTGTTTGCTTATTTCTACTGCATCATGTCAGTTAATCTAACAGGGTAAGATTGCTCACCCTAAAATTTCAAGAACATTATCTACTAAAATAGCTTAATCTTTATGGTAAAACTATCTTCTTTGCTGACTAATGTAAAAATATATGTTTCAATACAAAATAATGCCTTTAATGAAAAAAGAAGGAGATATTTCTTAACATACCTCCTTCTCTATCAACTCGTAATGTATAATCCAAATTATAATTTACTTAGCATATTCTACAGAGCGTGTTTCTCTAATAACATTAATCTTTACTTGGCCAGGATAATCAATATTCTTTTCAACTTTTTTAGAAATATCTCTGGAAAGTTTTGCTGCTAAATAATCATCTATTTCTAAAGGATTCACAATAATCCTTATCTCACGACCAGCCTGAATAGCATAAGATTTTTCTACTCCTTCAAATGAATTGGCAATTTCTTCTAATTGTTGCAACCTCTTAATATAAGTTTCCAGCATCTCTCTTCTGGCACCTGGTCTAGAAGCGGAGATAGCATCTGCAGCTTGTATTAATATTGCTTCTGCCGTCTCAGGTTTTTCATCTTCATGATGAGCAGCAATAGCGTTAACCACTTTAGGCGATTCCCCATTTTTTCTAGCAATATCCGCACCTATTAATGCATGTGGTCCTTCAACTTCAACGTCAGCAGATTTTCCGATATCGTGAAGTAGTCCCGCTCTTCTGCATAAACTTGTATTTAAGCCAAGTTCATCTGCCATTATCCCTGCAAAATATGCTACTTCTTTGGAATGTTGCAAAACATTCTGTCCATAACTTGTTCTATATTTTAGTTTACCTAAAGTATTAATTAGTTTTGGATTTAGATTTCTAACATTTGTCTCAAATACAGCTTTTTCGCCTTCTTCTTTAATATTGTTTTCAACGATCTTCTTTGAAGAATCTATTACTTCTTCTATTCTAGCTGGCTGAATCCTGCCATCTGTAATTAATTTTTCCAAAGCAATTCTGGCAATTTCACGTCTTATAGGATCAAAACCAGATATAATAACTGCTTCTGGTGTGTCATCCACAATAAGATCTACACCTGCAATTCGTTCAAAAGTCCGTATATTTCTACCTTCCCTACCAATTATTCTACCCTTCATTTCTTCATTGGGAAGAGGAACTACGGATATCGTTGACTCTACTGTATATTCAGAAGAATAACGTTGAATTGCCAGAGATAGAATGTTTTGTGCCTTCTTTTCGCCTTCTTCTTTGGCTTTCTCTTCAATATTCTTTATAATCTTACCTGCTTCATGACTTAATTCCTTTTCAAGAAGATTAAGTAAGTCTATCTTGGCTTCTTCAATATTTAACTTGGATATTCTCAATAACTCATCTCTTTGTTTTTGGCAAAGCTGATTTATTTCTTGTAGTTTTTGTTCTACTTCCTTTTCTTTTACGTCGATTTGTTTCTGTTTGTTTTCAATCAATTCTATTTTCTGCACCAGATTATTGCTTTTCTTTATTAGTTGTTCATTTATGCTTTCTAATTTTGATCTTTTTTGTTGACATTCTATTTCATTTTGCCGGATAATCTGATATGTTTCTTCCTTGGCTTGCAATTGTGCTTCTTTTTTGATTGATTCAGCTTCCTTTTTTGCATTTTCAATTATTTTCTTGCCATTTTCTTCACAAACAGACAATTTTGTTTTTGCTATAAAATTGGCTAAGAAAAAGCCTATGAATATTCCAATCAAAATAATTAAAATAGATATAATGTATATGCTAATAGCTTTCACCCCCTATTCAATTTAAAAGGTACAAAAATTATAGTTTAAAGCAAATACTTAGTGTTTCAAACCTATAAAATTATTAAAGAATAATTTTCAATACCATAATTTATCTTAAAAATATCGGCACAAAACATAAAAATTATCTCATTTTAATTAACTTTAATATTTTATCTCTTAATAAAATAAAAGTCAAATTGATTAAAATTCTTAAATTTTATCATGGTTCAGTATTTTCGCCATTAATAAATTCATTATATACTTGTTGGATAATTGGATTAGAGAAACCCTGACTCCTTAACAAATTAATAATTTTCTGGGGTTCTATCTTTATGTTTTTTGCTTGAAGAGAATTGCGTTTTTTCCTGATTAACTTGTAAGCTAATGATAACTCACATTCATCCTGTTCAAAAAATGAATTAATAACGTTATCAATGATTTCTCTCTTGACTCCTTTTTTATATAGCTCGTTTCTTAATTTTATTTTTCCAGCAGGTTTTTTATTAATTTGATATTTTATCCACTGTATAGAAAATTCTCGGTCATCAATAAGATTCTCATATTTTAACCAATTGATTACATCATTTATTGTATTTAATTGATATTTTTTATCTCTTAATTTCTTTTTAACCTCCCATTTAGAGCGAGGTCTATAAGATAAAAATCTAATAGCTTCATTCTTGGCTTCTGATAGTTTACATTTTTGTTGAATAATATCCAAAATATTTTGAGAGACTGTTTTACTGATATAAAGATCTAAATCATTTATAATAGATGAATCAATTTCTGCAAAGAATTCATTATTGATGTATATTTTTACTCTATATATATTGTTTTTCTTAACTTTAATATTAGTTATTTGGTAATTATTGTTCATCAGATGAATTATTTTCTATATTGGGAAGATTCGCCGCCTTCAATATTTTCTTTTCAATTTCCCTAACTAATTCAGGATTTTCTGATAAGAAAGATTTTGTGTTCTCTTTTCCCTGGCCTAATTGCATATCATTGTAAGAAAACCAAGTACCTGATTTTTGAATTATTCCATATTGGTAGCCTAAATTGAATATATCTCCATCTTTTGAAATACCTTTGCCGAAAATAATATCAAAATCAGCTTCCTGGAATGGTGGAGCCATCTTATTTTTCACAACTTTTACTTTTACTGTTATGCCAATATTGGATTCATTCTTTTTAATAGAAGCTTTCTTTCTGATATCTAATCTAATGGAGGCATAAAATTTTAAGGCCCTTCCTCCTGGAGTTGTTTCTGGATTTCCAAAGATAATGCCAATTTTTTCTCTTATTTGGTTAACAAATACTGTCGTTGTTCTAGACTTATTAATAATTGCCGTTAATTTTCTCAGCGCTTGAGACATCAAGCGAGCTTGTAAGCCCATTGAAGCATCACCCATATCCCCCTCAATTTCAGCTTTAGGAACCAGAGCTGCTACAGAATCAATAACAATAATATCAACTGCATTGCTTCTAACTAAAGATTCAGTAATTTCCAATGCCTGTTCCCCAGTATCTGGTTGAGAAATAATAAGTTCGTCAATATTAATACCAATATTTTTGGCATAAACCGGATCAAGAGCATGCTCTGCATCAATAAATGCAGCTATTCCCTTATGCCTCTGGGCTTCTGCAATCATATTTAAAGCCAAAGTAGTCTTTCCTGATGATTCGGGCCCATAGATTTCTACTATTCTTCCTCTAGGCACACCACCAATACCTAATGCAATATCAAGTGCTAAGGAGCCAGTAGAAATAATATTACTGCCGGCAACTTTCGGTCGGTCACTAAACTTCATAATAGAACCTTTCCCGAAACGATGTTCAATATTGTCCATTGCCATTTTTAAAGCTTTTTCCCTTTCCGAAACATTGTTTTTATCCTCT
Source organism: Atribacterota bacterium (assembly GCA_028717805.1). Taxonomy (NCBI): domain Bacteria; kingdom Pseudomonadati; phylum Atribacterota; species Atribacterota bacterium. The sequence goes on along the minus strand of JAQUNC010000001.1, from coordinate 89,266 downwards.
TTCATAAAATAACTCCTCTTTAACAATTTGATTCAATTTATATCTAATTCACCTTTTAAGTAGTAAAAATATTTTTAAAACTGGTAATTTCATTAATTAATATATTAAAAAAAGACATTGCAAAAACATTGAAATCTTACTTAAGTCACAAGTGTAAAGCTACTAATAATCTTATAAATCGGACCATCTTTGGTTAATTGACTTTCCATAAGATCAATGGCTTTTATTCTCTGTGATATAGAATTAATCTGAATATCTCTTATATAATCATTCAATATTTTGGGATATTTTAAGTATTTTATCCTAGCCAGGGTTATATGTGCTGTAAATTGATTCTCTTTCTGATAATATGATTCTAATCTCAATTCCTTCTCAATTGATTGGAATATTTTTAGAAGTGTACCATTTCCTTTTTCAATACCTATCCAGAGAACTCTTGGTCTTATGAAATTGGGGAAAATACCAACATTTTTGGATAGTCCAATAGTAAATTGTCTGTATTCATTGGAAATATTTTGTAATGTGATTTTGATTTTTTCTATCTCTATTGAATTTAAATCACCTAAAAACTTTAAAGAAATGTGAAGATTATCTTTTTCGATAAACTTGATCTTCATGTTACAGCTATTTCTTAACTGTGCGATATCTCCTTGTATTTTAGAAATATATTCTTTGATTTCACTCTCTAAGTTAATAGCAATAAATGTCCTTATCATATCGTTAATATTGATGCTGTTCCCTTATATTTTATATATTATAATTGATGTTAGCATAATAATTTATCTGTTTCTTATATTGTTCTCTTACTTTATTTAGAAAAGATATATATGATTCGGTTTTATAGTTTTGATAAGTCCATTCTAAAGGACAATATGTTTTGTTGATAAATCTCAGAGTTATTTCAGCAAATATCCCCTGTGTAAGATAAATTCTAGCAGGACCATCTTTAGTGCTTGCCAAGATGAACTTGTTCAATGTTAAATAACCTGGATCAAAATTTACTTTTCTCTTCTTTTCTCCTGATGCATAAGAATGATTGCGATAAGAACTGAATAAAAACTCCCATTTATTACTACTACACTTTATCTGACTTAATTGGTCAGGAAATATTAATTTTTCAAAAGATACTATCTTTTGTTTTAATCCCTCTCCCATTTCATCTCGATAATAACTGGTATAATCAAACGGTTGAAAGTCACTTTCCATATCAATTATTCCGAAAAAAGTTATTAGTAAATCCTTTGCTTCAAAAAAAAGTTTATCCTCGCCGCTGATAATGCTAAATATTAATTTGACTGGATTAGGATAAATAATTTTTCCCATTTTTTATTTAACTAATTATTGCTAGGCAAAATTTGGTAACTTATAAGACGATAATTCTCTAAAGGTTGGGGTTCTAAAACATTATTATTATATGATACTGTAATTCTATTTGGACTAGCGGTGATTAATGAAATTAATTCATCTGATTTTACTAAAATTTTATCTTCAGAGATAATAACTCCTTCGTATAACACTTGATCATTCTGAATTATTTTTATCCAACTCGGATCATTCGCAATAATTTCAATTGGTTTATAATCGGGTAAGGGTTCTAAAAAAACAACACCATCAAGCTCAGAGATTTCTTCTTGTTCAATATTTTCCAAAGCTATCTCAAGCATTTCCTGTTCTATGTTTTGTTCTGGAGAGATACTTTCATTTTCAACTATAGGGATAGAAGGTTGCCTCATTCTATGTAAATATTGATTAAGAATAAAAATGAAGCCGCCTATTAAAAGTATAACCAGAGCTATTTTGAATAAAGGAATAATATTAATTGGTTTTTTTTCTTTCTTTACGCGTATTTTTCTTTTTCCTTGTGAAAAATGTCTACTCAGTTTTTTCCTTTTGATTTGTGGCTCCGGTTCAAGAGGTTTAGAAACTGGCTCTGATTTATCTAGGAGTTGATTTATATAATCCTGATCTGCCTGAAGATAATTGGCATAATTTCTTAAATAGCCAACAAAATATGTTTTGCCTGGAAGAACACTTTCATCCCCTTCTTCTATAGCAATTAAATATTTTTTTCTAATTTTAAGAAATTGTTCTGCCTCATCTAAGGAAATTCCTAGTTCAATTCTTCTATTTTTCAAGTACTCTCCTATTTCCTTCATCTTAAATAATACTCCTCTTGCTTATTTGTTACCAAAGATTTTCAGTGTCAGGGATTATCATATATTCAATAATTATCTTCGATTAATTCAAACAATAATTGATTGAGTTAATCTTTTTTTAATAATAGCACAAATTTTAATGTAGTGATAATTATTATATTATAAAAATATATAAAACTAGCCTATTTCTTTCTCATAAGGAATTCCACTAGCAGCAGGTGCAGTAGCTCTGCCAATAGCTCCGACCAATACAAATATAGCCAATAAATAAGGTACCATATTAATGAATTGAACTGGGATAGTAAAAATTCCCTGTAATCTAATTGCTAATGCCTCTCCTACTCCAAATAAAAGGGCTGCTCCAACTGTTCCAATTGGTGTCCATTTACCAAATATCATTGCTGCTAAAGCAATAAAACCTCTACCACCACTCATCTCTTTTACAAAAAAATGCGCTTGTTCAATGGAAAGAAATGATCCGGCTAAACCAGCTAAACCACCAGAAATCAATACCGCTATATACCTCATACTAATAACGTTAATTCCAAGAGTATCTGCAGCTTGCGGATATTCTCCAACAGAACGCAATCTTAAACCAAATGGAGTTTTAAAAATTAAAATATGAGAAATTATGATGATAATTAAAGTAATATATACCATCGGCGAATGATGGGCAAATATTACTATTAAACTTCTTACCAGAGGCGAAGCTTCTCCTGGATTTGGAATATTAAATCCCCAGATAGGAAGACTATCTAATGCCATTATTTGTGTCTCATGAAACCAGAGCCAACTTAAAAATACAGTAATACCACTGGCAAATAGATTAATAGCTACTCCGCTTACAATTTGATTAGCTTTAAAAGTTACTGTAACAATAGCATGTATTAAACCCAATAACGTACCAACAATGGCAGCAATTAAAATACCCATCCATACATTTTCTGTAAAATTGGTACCGGCAACAGCAGCAAAGGCGCTGGTGAGCATAATGCCCTCTAAGCCTATATTTACTACTCCTGACTTCTCAGAAAAAACCCCACCTAAACCCGCTAAAGTTAGAGGAATTGTAATTCGTATTACGGAAGCAAAAAAATCTGGATTTAAGATACTATCAATCATTATTCTGCTTTCCTCCTCAGAATAACTCTTTTTATAATTTCATCAGAAATAACCACTAGAATAACAATAACCGCTTGAATTACCATTATTAATTCACGTGGTATTTTCCCCGCTGTAAAAATATTAACTAATGCACCACCATAAGAAAGTATACCGAATAATATTGCAGCTAATACCACACCAAAAGGATGATTTTTACCTAACAAAGCAACAGCAATGCCATTAAATCCTAAGTTCGTAAAAAGATCCTGACGCCAGCGAAATTTATAACCCATCAGCTCATTCGTACCTACCAGACCAGCCAATGCTCCACTAATCATCATTGCCAGTATGATATTTTTTGATATGTTTATTCCGGCATATTCAGAAGCAGTCTGATTATATCCAACAGCTCTTATTTCATAACCCAAACTGGTTTTCCATAGAATATAATAAACTAAAAATGCAGCAATAATAGCGATAATAAAAGACACATTCAGAGGATTGTGTGCGGGAAACTGAATATTTATCTTAGATAATATTGAAGCAATTCTTGGTAACCTTGCTGCTTCTACTATTTCACTGGTATGGGGAATCATCTGTTGCACTCCCGCCATCCTCATAGCCTCAGTGGGGGGAGCCTTATATACTAAAGCCAAATAAAAAGTAAATGAGGCAGCAATCCAATTCATCATTATCGTGATAATCACTTCATGAATGCCTTTCTTTGCTTTTAAAACACCAGGAATGGTCGCCCAGAATGCTCCACCTATGGCAGAGGCAGCAATAGTTAAAGGTATTAATATAATTGCCGGGAAATTGGTAAATGTAAATCCAACATAAGCAGCCAAAAATGCACCTACATAAACCTGCCCCTCTCCTCCAATGTTAAACAGTCCACAACGAAAAGCGAAGGCAACAGCTAGTCCAGTAAATATTAAAGGAGTTGCCCTAAAGAGAACATTTCCCCATCCATCACGATTTCCTATTGCCAAGCCGAACATCATTTTATAAACTTGTATTGGATCTTCACCCATTAATAGAATAACTATTGAGCCAATAATAAGAGCTCCTATAATAGCAATAATAGGAGTAATTTTTTCAACTATGGAGAAAAAAAGATTGCCTTTCTGTATCTTTTCCTTATTCAAAAAATACTCCTCCTATCTATCTAATATCAGAATATTGTGGTTTTGTTGCTCTTTTCTCCTTGCGAGGAACCGCCAGTCATAAGAAAGCCCAATTTTCCTCTATCAATGTCTTTATTTATTAAAATTTCAACAATTCTTCCTTCGTAAATAACTGCTATTTCATCACTTAAAGATAGTATCTCGTCTAATTCTGCCGAAACCAATAGTATTGCCTTACCTTTACTTCTTTCGTTTAATATTTGTTTATGAACAAATTCTATGGAACCCACATCTAATCCCCTAGTAGGTTGAGCAGCTATTAGAAGAACTGGTTCACCCTGTAATTCTCTTGCTACAATTACTTTTTGCTGATTTCCACCAGATAATGATTTTAATAAATTTTCTTTTACAGCTGGTCTTATATCAAAATCCGCAATTAACTTGTTAGCATATCTATGAATTTCTGGAAAGTCTATTAAAGAACCTTTAACAAAGGGTGGCTTATAGTGGCTACCTAATACCAGATTCTCTGCTACTGAATATTCACCAATGAATCCTCTTTTACGTCTATCCTCTGGTATGTGAGCAATATTTAACTCCCTTATTTTCCTGGGACTTAATCCTGTAATATTATGTTCATATAAATATATTTTTCCACTGGAAATTGGCTTTAATCCAGTAATTACTTCTACTAATTCAGTCTGTCCGTTCCCTTCTACCCCGGCTATTCCTAATATCTGACCTTCTTTAACTGAAAGACTAACGTCTTTTAACACAAGATATTTATTTTGATTAAAAGCACTTACCTGCTCGAGTCTTAATACAGTCTTACCAGTTTTTCGATCGATTTTGCTGGTCTTTAATAAGACCTCTCTGCCTACCATGAGTGTAGCAATTTCGGAAGTATTTATTTGCATAGTGTCTTTAGTACCAACAACTTTACCATCCCTCATTACAGTAACTCGGTCTGATATTTCCATTACTTCATTTAGTTTATGGGTAATAAAAATAATTGTTTTCCCCTGTTTTTTTAAAGATTTTAGAATCTTAAATAATTCATCTACTTCCTGAGGAGTCAAAACAGCAGTTGGTTCATCCAATATCAATATTTCAGCTCCTCTATATAGGACTTTAATTATTTCAACCCTCTGTTGGATTCCAACTGAAACATCTTCTATCTTTACCCAAGGTTCTATTTTAAAACCATATTTTTCCGAGAGTTTTTTAATATCGCTGGCAGCTTTATGTAAATCAACAAAAAAATAATTCCTTCTGGGTTCCATCCCAAGTATTACATTTTCTATGACAGTTAAGGGGGGAATTAACATAAAATGTTGATGAACCATTCCAATTTTATTTTCTATAGCTCTATTAGGATTAGAAATATTGATTTTTTTACCAGCAATGAATATTTCTCCTTCATCTGCCTGGTATAGACCATATAATATACTCATTAATGTGCTTTTCCCTGCTCCGTTCTCTCCAACCAAGGCATGTATTTCTCCCATTTTTACAGCAAAATTGACTTTATCATTTGCTTTTACCAGGGGAAAATTTTTGGAAATATTTTTCATTTCTATTAGATATTCAAGCAATTTTTATCACCATATCTTATAAAATAAATAATATAAAAACATTAATCATCAGGAAATTAAATATTTACAGTACATAAATATTATTAATTTCCTGATGATTAATTCATATTTTATAACTCAGCAGGTATTAAAATTTCTCCTTTTATAATTTTTGCTTTAGCTTCCTCAACTTTTTGTAATACATCCTCTGATACCAAGTCTTGATTATATTTATCCATAGCATAACCAACTCCATTGTATTCAACATCATTAATCACAACTGATGTGGCTAAATCAAATAGCCTGATTCCGGGCTCAAAGGTGTCTTCTATAACAGATTTCACCGTTAAATACACTGATACATCAACCTGTTTTAACATACTAGTCAATCCAAAATTTTCACCAGTTTCCTCAATATATCCTAAATAATTCTGGTTGGAATCTACCCCAATTACATACCTCTTTCTTTCTTTTGCTGCTTCATAGACTCCGGCACCGGTTAAGCCAGAAGCATGGTAAATAACATACGCATCATTGTCATACTGTGATAAAGCCAGCTCCTTACCTTTAACTGGATCAGCAAAAGCTTTATCAGTATCTCCGGCATAAGCAGATAATATTTTGCAATCAGGGTAAGCATACTTGACACCAGCTAAATAACCGGCTTCAAATTTTTGAATTAGTGGAACATTCATCCCCCCTACAAATCCTACTGTATCCTTCCCATCTTGAAGAGCCTTTAATCCAGCAATCATACCTACTAAAAAAGATCCTTCATGTTCTGCGAAATTTAAAGAAACGACATTGGGTTTGTCAGGAATAAATCCATCAACAATAGCAAATTTTGTATCTGGAAATTCATCAGCAACATCAGAAATACTATCAGTAAATAAGAATCCTACTCCAATAATAAGATTATATCCGATACTGGCTAAATTTCTCAAGTTAACTTCTCTATCTGCATCTGCTCCTGGCTCAAGCTCTATTCTCTTTATACCAAAATCTTGAGCTGCCCAGCTTAATCCTCGTGAGGCAGAATCGTTAAACGATTTATCCCCTTTACCACCAACATCAAAACATAAACCCACAGTAATATCGCTCTGAGCAAAACAATTTACCGCAATTAAAGAAGAAAAAATGATTGTAACTAGTAAAAAAGTAATTACATTCTTATAATTAACTTTCATTTGTTATTTATCTCCTTTCTAATAATTTATTGGTAAGCAAATATTTTTTATTTATTATGATTTCAATTTTCTAGTATATATTCTCCTCCTTTCCTCATATATTTGGACTAGTTATAATTCTGCTCACATCATAACAAAATTCTAAAATCATTCTAATAATATTTATCATTATTATAATAATACGTTCCCACTCTTTATTCAATTAAAAAATAATGATCATAGAATTTAATTATTTAATTCTAAGAATTTGAGTTTTTATAATTAGAGAAAAAATTTTCTTTAGAAAGTAATATTTTTCTGGGATTACGACCATCATATGGTCCAACTAATCCCCTTTTTTCCATTAAATCTATTAAACGAGCTGCTCTGGTATAACCAATTCTCAACTTTCTTTGTAAAATGGAAATTGAAGCTTGATTATTATTAATAATTGTATCTACTGCATCTTCGAATAATTCATCTTCTTCATCATCTCCCATTCCTTCACTTTCACCTTCTTTTTGTTGTAAATGTTCAATTATATTTTCATTATAATCTGGAGGGAGATTATTCTTGACTAGAAATGATACAATATCCTTAATTTCCTTTTCTGAAACAAATGCTCCTTGGGCTCTTATAGGTTTGGGAGCGTTAATGGGGGAGAAAAGCATATCTCCATTGCCCAGCAATTTTTCAGCTCCATTTACATCCAGAATAGTCCTTGAATCAACCTGAGTGGATACTGCAAAGGCAATACGCGAAGGAAAATTAATCTTGATGGAACCAGTAATAATATCTACAGAAGGTCTTTGAGTGGCAATAATAAGATGAATTCCCGTAGCTCGGGTCATTTGAGCTAACCTGCATAATGCTTCTTCTACTTTCACTGGCGAAGAAAGCATTAAATCAGCTAATTCATCAATAATAAAGACAATATATGGTAAATTTGTTTCCTCAGATTTTATACTTTTAATATAGTCATGATATCCTTTTAAATTGCGAACTCCAACCTCAGCAAATATTTTAAATCTTCTTTCCATCTCAGAAATAGCCCAATTAAGTACCTTATCAACTTTTTTAGTATTAGTAACAATAGGAGTAATTAGATGGGGTATCCCATTATATATGTTAAGTTCTACTCTTTTTGGATCAATAATTAAAAACTTGACCATTTCAGGACCAAAACGATAAACCAAACTCAAGATAATGGTATTAAGGCAGACGCTTTTACCTGATCCTGTTGAACCCGCAATAAGTAGATGAGGTAATTCCACTAAGTCTGCAATAATATTTTTCCCACCTATATCTTTTCCCAGTACTATAGGTAAAATAAAAGAATTACTTTGATAATTTTTTGATTCAATTATTTCTCTTAAAAAGACGATGTTTTTTTCCTTGTTAGGAACTTCAATGCCTATGGCATTCTTACCTGGAATAGGGGTTTCAATTCTTACTGAAGGAGACGCAAATGCTAAGGCGATATCATTACTAAGATTGGTAATTTTTGATACTTTCACCCCGGGTGCAGGTTGAATTTCATATCTTGTTACCGTTGGCCCCTGGGTTGCACCTATTACTTCACCCTGAATATTAAAATTATCCAAAGTTCTCTGTAATAGAGCAATATTTTCTTTTATTTTTTCCAGATCCCGATCTTTATATTCTTTTTTTGGTTCATTTAATAAAGTAATCGATGGGGCAATATAATAGTTAGAAAGTCTTTTTTCTTCATCATCACCCTTTACCATAAAATCTATCTTCTCTTGAATTGCTGATGTTGATTTTTTTTCGTCTTTTGATAAAATATCTTTCTTAAAAATTGGTTCTGGTTTTCTTTTTATTTCCTCAGTATTTGATGAATAAATTTTAATTGATTTTCTTGATTCTCTTTTCTGCATTCTTTTTTCTTTCATTCTATTGGTTGGAAATATTGTTACCAACCTATTGAATCCAATTACTATTCTTTTAAAAATAAAGCTAAAAAGGTACAGAAAAGAAAGATCTGTTGCAAATAATAGTGCAATTAAACCCAGGGCAATGAGAAATAGATAAGCTCCGGATAAGCCAAAATAATTATTTAAATGCCTTGCTATATAATATCCATAAAGGCCTCCGCCTATTCCCTTAATGGACATATAATAGGCGTTTTCAATAAATATTAATCTTAAATGAATAAAAGCTAATAATACCAATATTAAAGAGGTAATTCCAAACATTCTATTATAGAAATTGGGAATATTAAAATTAAAAAGTAAATGAAAACCTTCAATCATCATAAAGACAAATATGAAATATTTACCCAATCCAATTAGCTTGTTGATATTGTTGATAATATTAAGAAAGGGAGCAATTGTTTTTTCAGGGGAAAAAAGCATATATAAGTAATAAATAGCAATAAAGATTAGAAAAATACCTATAACTCTTTTCTTAATCTTAACGGAATAATTTTTTTTCTCAATTTTTGACATTTCATTACCAACTTTTTATAATAAGAAATACTACTATGATAGCAACAATCCATAAGTAGTAACTAAAGAAACGCAATTTAAAATTAATCAACATTTTAGTAAAAAATAACATTGCTAAATATCCGGAAAGAAATGCAGCTAATCCTGAAATAAGGACAACAAAAATATCCATATTTAACTGAAAAATTTCCCTGAATTTATAGATCGAAGCTCCCATAATTATGGGAATTGATAAAATAAAAGAATATTTAGCAGCAAAATTTCTTTCTAATCTCCTGCTGAGACCCATCATAATGGTAAATCCGGAGCGGGAAATACCAGGAATAATAGCAAAAGTTTGAGCTAAGCCAATTAATATGGCATCCACCCAATTAACATCTTTTATTGTTTTAGTGCCTTGAATGAAATATTTATCCGTAAAAAAAAGGCAAAGACCTGTTATCATCAACATAAAGGCAGTAAATAATGAGTTATCAAACATCTTCTCGATTGCATTTTGAAGCAGATAGCCAATTATTGCACCTGGTATGGTACTGATGAATAATAGCCAGGCAAATTTACAGTGATCATCTTCTTTGATATAACTAAAAAATAATGGCCAATTAAATAGCATTAAAATGCTTTTTAAAAAAGAAATGATAATCTCTTTTATTTCTTTTTTGAATAAACAGATTACAGCTAATGATGTACCAAAATGTACGAATACTTCAAAAGCTACGCCAGGAACACTAATCCCTAAAAGATTCTGGCTAATTACTAAATGACCGGAACTGCTAACTGGGAGGAATTCTGTTAACCCTTGTATAAGACCAAGGATAACGTAGTGCATTGATATCCTTCCTTTTATATTATCATATATGAATGTACAAATATAAAGAAAACCATTTATTCTATAACCTTAATACCAGTATGTCCAAATCCGCCTTCACCCCTTCTGGTATTATCCAATTTTTTTATTTCTATTAATAGAGGTTGAATTACTTTTTGAATAACCAGTTGCGCAACTCGATCTCCCCTATTTACATAGAACTTTTCTTTTCCGTGGTTAATTAAAATTACTTTTATTACTCCACGATAATCAGCATCAATTGTTCCCGGGGAATTAAGTACTGTAATACCGTAACTGATGGCTAGTCCACTTCTGGGTCTTACCTGTGCTTCGTAACCTGGTGGTAAGGCAATTTTTATACCAGTTGAAATTAATTTTCGTTCACCGGGTTCGATTTCTATTACCTCGTTCTGAGCGGAGTACAAATCAATACCTGAAGCATATTTACTGGCTGACTTAGGTAAAGGCAAATCCTCGCATCCTAGTTCCCTCTCTATTTTTACTTCTACTTTTTCAATGTTATTATCCATAAAAAGTCATATTCTTATCTAAAAGTAGGTCTTTTGTGATAGTGCTTGTTAAAATTATTCTCATTTTTTCCTGGCTTGGGCATTAATTCTTTTTTGCTTAAATCAATTTTCCCCTGCTGATCAATTCCAATCACCTTTACCTGTATCTCATCATTTGCTTTCAATACATCTTCTACTCTATCAACATGAGAATGAGATAGATTTGATATATGCAAAAGACCTTCTACACCAGGAAGAATCTCCACAAATGCTCCATATTTAGTTATTCTTTTTACCTTGCCATTATATATCTCACCAGTCTTTACTTCTCTTGCCAGCCCTTCAATGAGATATTTGGCTTTTTCTATCTTTTCCTTAGTATCAGCTGTTATAAATATTTCACCATTATCTTTAATATCGATACAGGTACCAGTCTCTTCAATTATCTTCTTTATATTTTTACCACTTGGACCGATAATATTTCCGATTTTATCTGTATTAACCTTAATAATTAGCATCTTAGGAACATAATGAGACAATTCTGCTCTGGGTTCAGGAATGACTGTATTCATTTTGTCAAGTATATATAAACGTCCTTTCTTTGACTTTTCTAAAATTTCTCGTAATATATCAATAGATATACCATCAATTTTCAGATCCATCTGTATAGCGGTTATGCCATCGGCAGAACCTGCTGCTTTAAAGTCCATATCACCATAATGGTCTTCAATACCAAGAATGTCAGTTAGTATTTCATATTTATCATTCTCTTTAATCAATCCCATAGCAACACCAGCAACCGGTTTTCTTAGTGGTACTCCAGCATCCATTAAAGATAAGCTGGTGCCACAGACTGTAGCCATAGATGACGAACCGTTCGATTCTAAAATTTCAGATACCACACGAATAGTATAGGGAAATTCTATCTCATCAGGAATAAGAGATTTCACAGCTTTCTCAGCTAAGGCTCCATGACCAATCTCTCTTCTGGATTGAGATCTTCTTGGTTTAACATCTCCTACAGAAAAAGGAGGGAAATTATAGTGTAAATAAAATTTACGGGTAGTGTCCTCTTCTAATGTATCAACAGATTGTTCATCTCTCACCGAACCTAAAGTAGTAATAACCAAAGCCTGTGTTTGTCCCCTGGTAAAAAGAGCACTTCCATGCACTCTCGGTAGAATACCTATTTCGCATTCAATAGATCTAATTTCATCCAGTTCACGATGATCCACTCTTGTTTTTTTCTCAATAATTAATTCTCTCATAGTTTCCTTACATATAGAGTCAAACACTTCATTAACTATGCAAACATTCAGTTCTTCTTCCGTGTTTTTACGTTTATTTTCTAATTTTGAGATTATATCATCTTTTAGATTAGCTAATTTCGCTTCTCTCTCAACTTTATCCCTGGTAGTGATTGATATTTCAATTTGTTTTGAATATTCCTTTTTTATCAGCTGGTAATACGTATCTCTTTCTTTCAATAAGGATTGTTCTAATTGCCATATTTGTTTTATTTTCTCGGTTTTTATTTCTTGAGCAATCTTAACCTGCATTTCAACAATCTTCTCAATCTCAACCTGTGCTTTCCCAATTGCCACTAAAATATCTTCTTCAGATAATTCATTGGCTTCACCTTCTAGCATAATAACTGAATCTTTTGTGCCCGCAACAACCAGATTTAGCTGACATGCTTTGAGTTCTTCTACTGTAGGATTTATTAAATAATCTCCATTTAAATACCCAATACGTACCGCAGCAATTGGCTTATAAAAAGGTATATCAGAAATATAAAGAGCACAGGAGGCACCAATAATAGAAATGATATCAGGAAGGTTTGTCTGGTCATAAGACAATACCGAAGTAATAATCTGAACATCATTGTAATAGCCTTCAGGAAATAATGGACGTATCGGTCTATCAATAAGCCTGGATGTCAGAATGGCATTCTCACTTGGTTTCCCTTCTCGCTTGAAGAATCCGCCAGGTATTTTTCCAGCGGCATAAAATTTTTCTTCATAATCAACAAGTAACGGAAAGAAATCATTCCCTTCTTTAGGTTCTTTTGAGGCAACTGCGGTAACGAGTACTACCGTTTCACCACAAGTAACGGTGACTGAACCATTGGCCTGTTTAGCCAATTTCCCTGTTTCTATTTTTATAGTCCTACCACCAATTTCTATTTCTGTATTGTAGATAACATTATTATTAGACATAAATCAAATATCTCCTTAATAGGCAATTAAAATTTAATTTCATTACTTTCTGAGGTTTAAATGTTCAATTAATTTACGATATTTTTCAATGTCATTCTTTTTTAAATAATTAAGAAGACTTCTTCTTTGTCCAACCATTCTCAATAATCCATATTTAGAATGTTTATCTTTTTTGTTCTCATTTAAATGTTTGGTTAGACTATTTATTTTTTCAGTTAAAATAGCTACCTGAACCTCTGTTGAACCAGTATCAGTTTCATGATGCTGGTATTCTTTTATGATTTTATTTTTTAATTCTTTCTTAACCATTTTTGCTAAACTCTCCTTCTACATAATGGTAGTTATATGTTCTACTTTTTTAACATTAATCATATATTTTAAATATTTAATGAAATTGTTTTATTTCCCTTAGCTATTGTAAGGAAAGATGTTTGTGAGATTGTCAGAAAAATATTCCTTTTATAACAAAACCCCCAAAATAGGGATTTATTACCTGCTTTAAATACTATTTCAATCTTACATCATTCAAATATTTTACCACAATTAAGAAATTCATTCAAATATATTTAATTATTTTTTAAATATTAACTAAGGTTTGTAGTCATCTCTGAAAAAAATTTCGGCTTCTGATTTATCCCTTGTGATTTGCTGAGTTAATTTCTTAACATCAGCAAACCTTTTCTCGCCTCTTATTTTTTTAAGTAGAGAGACGGCTATCTTTTTATTATATATATCTCTTTCAAAATCAAATATATATGCTTCAACAGATTTGCTGGTTATGCTATTGCTAGATTTCTGTTGAAAGGTAGGTTTAATGCCAATATTTACTATACTTTTATACTTTTGATCTTGGACTTCTACTAAGGCTATATAAACTCCATTTTGAGGTAATAATTTTTCCTGTGGAATTTCTATATTAGCAGTGGGAAAAGAAAGAATTTTTTTTCCTCTTTTATCACCATGGATAACATTTCCGCTTATTTGGTAAGAGTAACCTAATAATCGATTGGCTTTAACTATATCTCCCTTTTTTAAAAGCTTTTTAATAATAGTGCTACTAACTATTAGCTTATTATTTATCTTTTTGGGTTCTAAAATATAGTATTTAAAATTATATTTATCACTTAATAATTTTATTAGGTTTATATCACCCTTTTTCTGATAGCCAAAGCGATAATCATATCCTATAAAAACGGCACCCATATGGAATTTATTCAATAAAATATCCTTTATAAAATCCTCACCACTAATTTTCTTAAATTCATCAGTAAAATCTAGAACAATGACTTGTTGAACACCAGCATTTCTGATATGTTTTACCTTTTCCGATAATGTAGTAAGAAGAGAAAAATTATCTATTTTATTCACAATTTTCTCTGGATGAGGTTCTAACAGGATAACGGTACTCAGGGCATCAGTATGCCTTGCTTTTTCAATACACAATCTTAATAATGCCTGGTGACCTAAATGCATCCCATCAAAGAATCCCAGAGCTATATAGGAAAATAATTTTTTGTTATGTAGTAATTTTTTTCTCAAAAGATATTTATATTGAAAAGATTTCATGCAATTCTTATTAATCCTTATTCAGCAAATATCATACCCACTTACTAGTGGCTTCATGATTTTTATAAAAGAGATTTAACTGTATACTTCCTCTTCTTTAGTGGAAATATAGTTTAAAATCTTATCAAAAGGTAATATATGTTTCTTTTGTTTTTCAAATGGTAGCTTTATAAATTTATTTAATGGAATAGCTTGCTTGAGAGCAATTTTTCCAACTTGAATTCTTCTTAGATTGGACATATATGCTCCATACCCCAAATATTCTCCGATATCATTACACAATGTCCTAATATAAGTTCCTTTAGAGCACTGAACTTTAAAACTAATACTGGGGTATCGATCCCACCTCGCATCTAATAGATTTAACTGAAATATTTTTACTTTTCGAGGAATAAGCTTTATCTGGATACCCTTTCTGGCTAATAGGTAAACCGGTTTCCCCTTAGACTTTATGGCTGAAAACATTGGAGGCGTTTGCCATATTTCACCATGAAACATTTTAAAAACACTTTTAATTTCATCTGCGCTTAATCTATAGTTCTTTCTAGTATTTACTTTTATTACCTTACCTGTTAAATCCTGAGTATCAGTGGAAATACCAAGTATCATTGTACCTAAATATGTTTTATCCAAATTAGAAAAAAAAACAGCTTTTTTTGTAGTATTATCCAAACATATAACCAGTATTCCGGTAGCAAAAGGATCTAATGTTCCAGTATGTCCGGCTTTACTTAGATTTAGCACTTTTTTTATTTTAAAAACTGTCTTTGCTGAAGAAATTCCTTCAGGCTTATCAATAATTAAAATACCATCTTTCATAATAAAAAAAGGGAGGGGGTACTAAAAAAATAATATCACTGATTAAAATTACAATCGTCAAGCGCTTTTTTCAATCTTCCAATTACTGTATCAACTATGGCATTCATGTTTCCCTCTAATTGACAACCTGCTGCATTGGGGTGACCACCTCCACCAAATATTCGAGAAAATTGGTCTACATTAAACCTACTTTTAGAGCGGAAACTGATTTTTGTCTTTCCCTCTTTAGTTTCCCTGAATAATACCGAAATCTGTACTTTCTTGATTGAAAGTATTCTATCAACAATACCCTCTGTTTCTTCTTCTTTTGCCAAGTTCTTATCTATCATTTCTCTGGTAACTATAGTCCAGGAAATCCTTGAGTTCTTGTCAACTTGTAATTTTAGAAGCGCTTCTCCTAATAATTTTAGACTGGATAATTCATTATTATTATAAATATAATTAGTAATTAAGTGAGGATTAACTCCGGATTTAACTAAATGAAAGGCAGTTTGGAATGTCTTAGCCCTGGTATTAGCATAGCGAAAAGAACCTGTATCAGTAACTATTGCCGTAAATAAGGGAATTGCTATTTGCTCTGTTAATTGACAATTCATCTCCTTGCTCAGTTTAAAGAGAATCTCGCCAACTGAGGAAGAATTAATATCAATATAATTAATATGGCCAAAATATGTGTTACTGGGATGATGATCAATATTTACAATAATATTAATTTTATCAATTTCTAAAGGTATGCTACCAATTCTTTCTAAATTACTTGAATCAAGAACCACTAATACTGTATCACTTTTAATTTCTAAAACATAATTTTTATCAAGCTCAACACTGTTGATAATCTCATCTATTCCTGGCATAAATTTATAAATATATGGTACTTTGTCTTGATTAACAATCTTCACTTCTTTTCCAAGCTGTTTAAGCATAAAATATAAGGCTAGCTCTGAACCCAGGGCATCACCATCTAAGTTTACATGAGAAGTAATGATGAAGTTATGGTATTTTTTAAATAATCTGGCAATTTCGCATATTTTCTCATTCTGCATTTTGTTTTTCCCTATCTTCGTTCTCCTTCTCCAAATTACTGACTTTTATCATAAGTTGATGTACTTTTTCTAATTCCTTATCAAAGTGAAAAGATATAGATGGCGTAAAGCGATATCCCTTAAGCTCATGTGCTAATTCTGCCCTTATAAATTTAGTTGCACTGTAGAGACCTTTTAGACTTCTGTCCTGTTCTTCTTTACTTCCCAGAATAGAAATATATACTTTTGCATTATGCAAGTCATTGGATAGGGTAATTCTGGTTACAGTGACAAAGCCAATACGGGGATCTTTTGTATTTCTATATATTATATGACTTATATTTCTTTTTAATAATTTTTCAAAATGTTTCTTTTTTTGTTCTAAAACCATTTTTCTAATTATCCATTGTATAGTCTTAGATTTTGTTTTATCTAATTAACAGAAATTCGATAATTAAGCAGTTGTATTTCAGAATGATTTTCAGTAATCCTAATTATTTTTTGAAATATATGGTCAATTGCTCCACGATTGTCACTGATACAAACAATTCCCATAATACTTTTCTTCCATATATTTTTCTGATCGATTTCTGCAATAGATATGTTATATTTTTTTCTCAAGGAAGCCTTATAGCTTTCCAGAATACTTCTTTTGTCTTTCAAAGAATGACTATTTGGTAAATATATAATAATTTCACATATACCGACTAGCATTTTAATTATTTAGTAACTTCTTGAAAATTATAAAAAACAATATTATCTTGTACTTGCAAGTCATCAAACTTTTCTATATGAACACCACACTCATATCCGGAATTTACTTCCTTTACATCTTCCTTAAAGCGTTTTAAGGAAAAATCTTTTCCATCATATAATTTCTGCCCTTTACGAAAAACACGGATGATGTCTTTTGTCGATATTTTTCCTTCAATAACATAACATCCAGCAACAACTCCAATCTTAGGTATTTTGAATATTTCTCTCACCTCAGCTATACCATTGGTTACCTCTTCCAATTGGGGTTTTAAATATCCTTTTAATGCTGCCTTAACTTCGTCAATCAAATCATATATTATATTATAAGTTCTAATTTCAATCTTTTCATTTTTGGCAAGCTTTTGAGTATTGTGGTCCACTGCTACATTAAATCCTATAACTAAAGCGTTTGAAGCAGAACCAAGCATAATATCTGTTTCTGTAATTGTGCCAATACCTCCATGAATTATTCTAACTTCGACCTCTTCATTGCTCAAAGTAGACAGAGTTTCTTTAATAGCATCTAAAGATCCCTGTGTATCGGCTTTCAAGATAATATTTAACTCTTTAATTTTACCTTTTTTCATTTCTTCAAATAATCGTTCCAGAGAAACTTTCTCTTCTTCCTTTTTTTGTTTTCGTTTTTCTTCTAGTTCCCTTTCACTGATTATTATTTTGGCAAAATGATCATTAGAAACTACTTGAAATATATCTCCAGCCATGGGCATTTTATTAAAACCGGCTATTTCCACTGGAGTAGAAGGACCTGCCTGGGTAAGATGTTTTCCCATATCATCAATCATATTTCTAACTTTTCCATAAGCAGTTCCAACAACAAAATTATCGCCAATTTTCAGATGACCATCTTGGATTAAAATAGTTGCCAGAACGCCTTTTCTCTTATCCAGTTTAGTTTCTATCACAACTCCAGTAGCAGGGAGCTGTGGATTAGCTTTTAGCTCTAATATTTCTGCTTGAAGAGATATTAATTCTAACAACTCATCGATACCCTTTTTCTGCAAAGCAGATATTTCAGCTATAAGAGTGTCTCCTCCCCAATCTTCTGGAACTAACTGATATTTAGAGAGATCTTTTTTTACCTTATCTATATTAGCATTTGCTTTATCAATCTTGTTTATGGCTATGATGATAGGAACGTTAGCTGCTCGGGCATGATTAATTGCTTCAACAGTTTGTGGCATAACACCATCATCTGCAGCTACGACCAATACTACAATATCTGTTGCCTTCACACCGCGGGCTCGCATAGTGGTAAAGGCTTCATGCCCTGGGGTATCAATAAAAACAAATCGATTATTATTTAGATTAACCACATAAGCCCCAATATGTTGGGTAATACCACCTACTTCCTTTTTGGTGATGTTTGATTTTCTAATTACATCAAGTAGGGTTGTTTTGCCATGATCAACATGACCAACAATAGTAATAACTGGTGATTTAGCTGTCGATAGAGGTTTAATATCTTTAGTGTACTTAGTTTTGAGTAACTTTTTTAGTTTACTGGATATATTTATCTTTATATTGTGCTGTTGACATATTTTTTCAACAATTTCCCATGGTAATTCTCTGTCAATAGATTGTATTTTACCAAATTTAGAAGCTTGTTGCATTGCTTTTGATAAAGATAAATTGAGTTGTATTGATAACTCTTTTAAGCTTGGTAATTTATTCAATACGAGTACACTACTTTCTTCATTTCCTACTTTTTTCTCTTTTTTTCTTTCCTCAGTGATAGCTTCCTTAATAATTTCAATTATCTCATCATCAAGGGTACTCATGTGATTTTTAACATTAATTCCTTCCTTTGCTAAAAAGTCAATTAATTCCTTTGTAGGGATTTTTAAATCCTCAGCTACTTCATATACTCTTTTTTTCATACACATTGACCTCCATCTCAACCGGCTTGTAAACAAGAAAATATTGCTCTCTAACTAATCTACTAATGCCTAGTTTGGAATACTTGTATTATCACTCTGATTCTTTTCTATTAAATTAAACCTTTTTTCTAATTCTTGAACTATTACTATCGAAAGTTCAATTTTTAATGCTTTTCCTAATCTCTTTTTTTTGATAGCTTCTTGGAAGCATGTTTTATTATAACATAAATATGCTCCACGGCCTGATTTCTTACCTGTTTCATCAATTTCAACAACACCATCAGGTGTTCTAATAATTCTTAATAAATCTCTTTTCGGTTTTTTTTCTTGACATCCTATACATGTCCTATATGGTATCTTTGGGAATTGTTTTTTCTTCATATTCTTTCAATAAAATTGTATTTTAATTTAGCAATTCTTTATGCCATTTTGCTTAAATCTACACTCTGTTCGATATTATTTTCCTGCTTGTATTGCGATTCACTTTTTATATCAATCTTCCAGCCTGTTAACTTAGCAGCTAAGCGAGCATTCTGTCCCTCTTTACCAATAGACAAAGATAGTTGTTGATCATTAACTACAACTAAAGCCCTTTTTTCTTTTTCAAACAATTTAACCAACAATACTTTTGCTGGATTAAGAGAATTAGCAATAAATATCTTATCATCTTCATGCCATTTAATAATGTCTATTTTTTCTTCTTGAAGTTCGGTCATTATTGATTTAATTCTTGAACCTCGGTCTCCAATACAGGAACCGATTGAATCAACCATATTATCTCTACTGGTAACGGCAATTTTAGACCTTTTTCCTGCTTCCCTGGCAATCTGCTTAATTTCTACTAATCCTTCATGAATTTCAGGGACTTCTAGCTCAAATAAGCGCTTTAGAAGATCAGGATGAGTTCGAGAAAGTATAATTCTAGGTCCTTTTGAAGTTTTTTTAACTTCAACTACATAAAACTTCATTCTCTTACCTTTGTTATAAGCCTCGCTTTTTACTTGCTCATTAGGTGGTAAGATAGCTTCTGTTTTACCTAAATCTATTATATAATTGTAATGTTCCTGACGTTGAACAATTCCTGTCACAATATCCCTAACTTTATCAATATATCTTTCATATATTGCCTTTCTCTCTGCTTCTCTTATCTTTTGAACAATAACTTGTTTAGCAGTTTGAGTAGCAATCCGACCAAATTCTTCCGGAGTTATTTCAACGTTAATTTCATCTCCTAATTTAATATTTCCTTTTTTATACTGTTGAGCTTGCCCCATATCAATTTCTAAATTTGGCTTTTTGACCTCCTCAACTACTATTTTTTTAGATAACACTTGTACCTTTCCACTTTCTTTATCAATGTTTATCTCTACAGTATCCTTTCCCTGAACAAAATTTTTCTTATAAGCAGAAACAAGAGATATCTCAATAGCATCCAATATAACTTCTTTGGGGATACCTTTTTCTTTTTCAATTTCATCAAGTATTTTAATCAGATCAATGTTCATAATATTTATTAACCTCCTCCCCTATATAATATGGGAAGACTGGAGTATTTTTACTTGTCCCTTTTCTTATCTTCTATTCCTTAAATAAAATAACTTTTGTTCAAAACTTAATAATATCATCTTTCTCTATAGTTTACTATTAGAATAAGTTAGTAAACAGGAGTCCTGTTATTTAACCATTAATACCTTTCAAAGCATTAGTTTGCATAGTTAAATAGAATTACAAAACAAAAGAGTGGTTCACAAACCACTCTTTTCTAGATTAAGATGTTTTTAAAATTTATAACATTATAACATAGAAATAAAAAATATCAAAATCTTAATTTTAATACATATTATTAAATTCCCATCAATACCTGCTTTATATTATAGAATATTCTTATTATAATGGTTTCCCCACTGCATAACTATCATTAACTTGAATTATTTTAACTTTAATTAGGCGACCCTTTTCAGTATTTTCATCATAGATATAAACTTTAATATAATTATCAGTCAAACCATAAACAAAACTTTCGTTTTTAACTTGTCCTCGAAATTCAATTAACACATTCTTTTCTTTTCCAAGACTTTTTCGTATATAATCTCCGGCAATTTGTTTTGAAAAATTAATTAGCTGTCTACTTCTATTTTTTATTACCTTTTCATCAATTTTATCAGGTAAAAATGAGGATAGGTTAAGTCTTCTCGCCGAATAAGGGAAAACATGTACCTTACTAAAGCCGATCTTTTTTACTAAATTTATAGTATTCTGAAATGCTTCTTCATCTTCACCTGGAAATCCAACAATAACGTCTGTAGTAATAGCTACATCAGGGATTTGCTCCTTAATTGAGTCAATAATGTTGCTAAATTGTTCAGTGGTATATTTCCTATGCATAAGAGAGAGTATTCTGTTATCACCACTTTGCAAAGGAATATGAAGATGATGACAGAGCTTTGGGTTGTAATAAAAGGCATCAATAAGATCCTTGTTAATATAAGGTAATTCTATAGAACTCAAACGTATTCTCTCAATATTGGGAATACTTTCTATTTTACTAATTAATTTTATCAGATTTATTTTGGTATTATTTAAATCAGAGCCAAAACTACCCAGGTTGATGCCCAGCAAAATAACTTCTTTATACCCCTTTCTGCTTAAATTCCTGATTTCAGATAATATTAGATTAATAGACCTGCTTCTAGCTCGACCACGAAGATAGGGAACAATGCAATAACTGCAAAATTGGTTGCACCCATCCTGTATTTTAACCAATCCACGAATACGGTTTGAGGCACTATCATATTTACTTTCTGTAAAACTGATAATTTTTTCTGGGGAACTAATATAAATTAATTGTTGTTCTTCAGCTAATTGTATCTGATTGATAATATTAAAAATTTCTTCTTTATAGCTGTTTCCGACAATTAAGGAGATATTTTTGCATTTCTTGATTTCAGGTAAATTAGATTGTACTGCACATCCAGTTACAATAATGGTAGCTAGGGGATTTAATCGGATTGCCCTTCTAATTATTTGCTTTGATTTTCTTTCGGCCTCCCCAGTAACAGAGCAGGTGTTAATAATATATATATCGGCATTATCTCGGAATTCAACAACCTGATAGCCATTTTTGATAAATGACTGTCTTAGAGTACCTGTTTCGTATTGATTTACTTTACAGCCTATAGTTTTAAAGGCAACTTTATAGGTCACTTATTTCACCAAAATTTATTTTTTGGTAAAAGAATCTCTTACCTTTTCAAAAAAATTTTTTTCACCAATTTGGTCAATATTTTCTCCCATTACCTGGGCTAATTCATAAATCAATCTTTTTGTCTTAGCATTTAAGTTTTTAGGAATTTCTACGATCACCCTGACTTGCTCATCTCCTCTATTTTTAGAACCAAGAACATAAGCACCTTTATCCCGTAATCGAAAAACAGTATCACTCTGAGTCCCTGCTGGTATACGCATTTTAACATTGCCCTCTAAAGTGGGAACTGTAGTTTCTCCGCCTAAAATTGCTTTGGGTAAGCTAATTTTATGGTCACAATAAATATCTGCCCCACTTCGTTTAAATATGGGATGCTCTTTAACATACAGAACTATAAATAAGTCTCCCGAAGGGCCACCGTTTTCACCAGGTTCTCCTAAACCGGCCAGTCTGAGACGATGCCCACTTTCCACACCAGCCAGAATTTTGATGTTTATTGTTTTTCTTTTCTTTACCTTTCCAGAACCACGACAGACTCTACAGGGTGTTTCTATAATCTTACCCTCCCCCTTACATCTGGGGCAAGTTTGAATATTAATGGTTTGACCAAAAAAAGTGTTTTGAGTAATCCTAATCTCTCCACTTCCCTTACAATCAGGACAGGTTTTTTTTGTCGTTCCTGGTTCTGCTCCGCTTCCCTTACAGTTACTGCATGTTTGCCAAACCGGTATTTCAATCTTTTTTTCTGCTCCAAAAGCAGCTTCTTTTAAAGTTATTTCTAGGTTATACCTTAAATCAGCTCCTTTTTTAGCTCTATCACGGCGATAAGTTCTACGAGTACCACCACCAAAGAAACTTTCAAAGATGTCACTAAAGCTACTAAAATCATCCATTCCTTCACCGTAAAAGTTTCTAAAGTCAAATCCGGCACCAAAATTGGAAGTATCAGCAGAGCCAAACTGGTCATATCTAGCTCTCTTTTCCGGATCACTTAAAACAGCGTAAGCTTCACCTATCTCTTTAAATTTTTTTTCTGCCTCTTCCTTCTTATCAGGATTTGCATCTGGATGATATTTTAAAGCTAATTTACGATATGCTTTCTTTATTTCTTCCTGATTAGCATCTTTGTTAATTCCCAATATTTGGTAATAATCCTTGCTAGCCAAAGTAAAAACCCCTTTAGTAAAATATAAGTATATATAAGCTTATCTTGCTGAATTTCTGGATAAAATATTATTTTCTCCAGAAATTCAGCAAGATTTTAAAGTTCATATAGTTTATTATTTCTTTTATAGCCGGTAGCTATTATTTAGTATTGTCTCCATCCTCTTCTTTATATTCAGCATCAAATACCTTTTCATCCTTTTGTGCTTCCTGTTCTCCCTCTGATTGTTGGTCAGAAGAGCTACCAGAATGAGTATGTTGTTCTTGTTGAGTTGAAGACTGCTTATACATCTCTTCAGCCATTTTATGAGAAGAATTGGTTAATTTTTCAATACCCGCTTTCATTTCATCTATGTTGTCATCCTGCATAGCTTTTCTCAATTGAGTGATATGATTACCTATTTCATTTTTCAAGCTATCACTAATCTTATCTCCAGCATCCTTCAGAGTCTTTTCAGTAATGT
Source organism: Atribacterota bacterium (assembly GCA_028717805.1). Classification (NCBI taxonomy): domain Bacteria; kingdom Pseudomonadati; phylum Atribacterota; species Atribacterota bacterium. The sequence goes on along the minus strand of JAQUNC010000001.1, from coordinate 65,220 downwards.
AAATTAGATTATCTGCTTGATTGTGTAATTCCACCTTCTCCTTTTGTTTTCTATCTTCTTCAGCATACTGCTCTGATTCTTTTATCTTTTTTTGAATTTCTTCTTCCGTTAATCCGCTGGAATGTTTAATGGTAATCTTTTGCTCTTTTCCTGTACCTTTATCCTTTGCAGTAACCTTGAGAATACCATTGGCATCAATATCAAAAGAAACTTCAATCTGCGGAACTCCTCTTGGTGCTGGTGGAATTCCTACCAGTTGGAAACGTCCTAAACTGGTATTATCCTTCGCCAAAGGTCTTTCTCCTTGAAGAACATTAATATCAACAGCAGTTTGACTATCAGATGCAGTTGAAAATATCTGCTGTCTTGATGCCGGAATAGTAGTATTTCTTTCAATTAATTTAGTAAATACACCACCAAGGGTTTCTATACCCAGGGATAATGGTGTAACATCTAATAATTGAATGTCTTTAACTTCTCCTTTTAATTTTCCAGCTTGAATAGCAGCACCCATAGCAACTACTTCATCAGGATTAACTCCCTTATGAGGTTCTTTGCCAAATATTTGCTTCACTATTTCATGAACCTTAGGCATTCTTGTTTGACCACCTACTAGAATCACTTCATCAATATCTTCAGCAGTCATTTTTGCATCTGCTAATGCCTTTTTACATGGTTCTATGGTTCTTCCTAACAGATCTTCCGTCAATTGTTCTAATTTAGCTCTGGTTAAAGTATAATTTAGGTGTTTTGGTCCACTGGTATCAGCCGTAATAAAAGGTAAATTAATCTCAGTTTCCAATGAAGAAGAAAGTTCACACTTAGCTTTCTCGGCAGCTTCTTTTAATCTCTGTAAAGCCATCTGATCTTTACCTAAGTCAATACCTTGGTCCTTTTTAAAATTGTCAATCAGCCAATTGATGACTCGCTGATCCAAGTCATCTCCTCCCAAAAAAGTATCTCCATTAGTTGACTTGACCTCAAAAACACCCTCTCCTATATCTAAAATGGAAATATCAAAAGTACCTCCTCCCAGGTCAAATACAGCAATCTTTTCACTTTTTTTCTTATCTAGACCATAGGCCAGGGCAGCAGCAGTGGGCTCATTTATTATTCTTAAGACATTCAAGCCAGCTATTCTCCCTGCTGCCTTAGTTGCTTCTCTCTGATTATCATTAAAATAGGCAGGAACTGTAATAACAACGTCATTAATCTCCTCTCCCAGATGATCTTCTGCTGCTTGTTTTAACTTTTGTAAAACCATTGCTGATATCTCTTGTGGGCTATGAAGCTTATCCTGAATTCTTATTTGTACATCTGTATGTTCTCCCTCTACTATGTCATAAGAAAGAACTTTTTTAATTTGTTGTACTTCTGAATCAGTGAAACGTCTTCCAATAAATCGTTTAACAGAATAGACAGTATTTTTTGAATTGGTTACTGCCTGTCTTTTTGCTAACAAACCGACTAATCGTTCTCCTTTTTTTGTAAAAGCGACCATGGAAGGAGTAGTTCTACTACCTTCTTTATTCTCTATAACAATAGGTTTGCCGCCTTCTATAACAGCAACAACCGAATTTGTAGTACCTAAATCAATTCCAATTGCTTTTGCCATAATTAATTTCCTCCTTTTATTTTATTCCTTATAACAATTATCATTTTTTTGTATCATCCTTATTGAAATCTTCAGCTTTATTTTCGGTTTCCTTTTGCTTTTCACTGACACCCTTGGAAACCTTAACTACAGAGGGCCTAAGTACTTTTGCTTTTAAATAATATCCCTTAATAAGTTCCTCAATAACTGTATCCTCAGGAAATTTGTCAGATTCAACCTGTATAATAGCCTCATGACAATAAGGATCAAATTTTGTACCTACAGCCTTAATGGGTTTAAGACCTTCTTTTTCCAATATATTTTGAAAATTCTTTAAAATACCCTTTAGTCCTTCTTTAATATTTTCATAGTACTTTTCATTGTTTTGTTCACTAGTATAGGAAGTAGCCCTTTCTAAATTGTCAACTACAGATAGTAGTTGACAGATTAAATCTTGCTTGGCATATTCCATAAATTCAAGTTTTTTCTTTTCTTCTCTTTTTTTATAGTTTTCAAAATCAGCTTGCATTCTGATTAATTGTTCTTTATAAGTTTTTTCATTCTCTCCCATTTTTTCAAGATCAGCTTCTGTTTTTTTTAAACTATCTTCAACTTCTTTTAGATTCTTATCTCGGGACACTATTTCTGTAAGAAGTTCTGTTTTTTTCATCTTCTTATATTTTTCTATTTGAATATCACTTACATCTTCGCATTCTTTTCTTTGCTGTTCATTATGATCCATTATTTACCTCCACTGATAGCACAGTTATAACATTTTCCCTAAATTTACTCTTCAACTATCTCATCAGGATAATATTTCACTTAACTGATCAGCAATAAAATCCAGGATAGAAACAGATTTGGAATAATCCATTCTTGTAGGTCCTAAAACACTAATAGCTCCTCTCATTTTCCCTTTGATGAGGTATTGCCTGGTAATTACACTACAATTCTCCATAAGCTCTTGTCCCAGTTCACTGCCAATAATAATGTCAATCTGTTTTTTTAAAATGGATTTATTGATAATTTTAACCAGATTCTTTTCTTCCTCAATAAAATCAAAAAGATAATTTAATTTTTCAATTTCCTTGAATTCTGGTTGCCGTGATATATAACTACGATTGCCTAAAAAAATCTTCGCTTCATCTTCAGTAAAATTAAAACAGCTTTCAAGCAATTTCCAGATTGATTCCAAAGTCTGATATTTAAAATAATAACGATAAATTTGGTTCAACATCTCTTCATTAACTATTTCCAAACTTTTACCATAGAATTCCTTCTTTATAATCTGGGAAATGGTTTCTAAATTTTCTTCAGAAATATCACAATTAGTTCTCATCATTTTTTGAAAAAACAAACCACTATTAGTAACCAAAGTTATCAAAATACGTTGATTATTTAAGGCAATAAAATGGATATCTCTTAAAGTATCCTTTACCATATTGGGTGCTAGAACCACACCTAGATTATTAGTCAATCTGGAAATTAATTTAGAGGTAACCTTCATTATTTCATTGTAATCTCTTACCATTTTGTATTGTTCTATAATTTCTTGTTTCTCTCTATCGGTCAGATAGTCAATTTCTTTTTCCATTAATTGGTCTACATAAAAGCGATAGCCTTTATCCGTTGGCACACGTCCTGCTGAGGTATGTGGTTTTTTCAAAAAGCCAAGTTTTTCCAGTACCAGCAGATCATTGCGAACAGTTGCCGTACTAATGGGCAAATCGTAATAAGAAACAATCATTTCTGAGCTAACAGGTTCTGCTTTAGTAATATAAAGATGCACTACAGCATTTAAGATATTACTCATCCTAATATTTATTATCATTATTATCACCTCAAATTAGCACTCTAAGACCGAGAGTGCTAATTTCTTATTTAAGATAGCACTCAACAAACTTTTTGTCAATACTTCTTTCTGAAAGAACATATTAAAATATACGATAAAAATATTTCAATCTATAAATTCCATAAATACATTATTTGCCAGCGAGATCCCCTTGGTAGTAAGAAAATAACTGGTTTCATTCTCTTCTAATAAACCCTGTTTTATCAAAATTTGTAAGGGTTTACAGAATATTTTCTCTACTGGTATATTGAATTTTATCAAAAAATCATTTTTCGACAATCCCTCCATCATCCTTAATTCTAAAATTATTGTTTCAACCATCCTTTCCTTCCAGGAGAGTACTTCTTGAAATTCTATTGGTAACATACCATGTTCCAGAAGAAAAACATATTCACTCAAGTCGCGATAATTTTGATACCTTTTATTATCTATATAAGAAGATGCTCCAGCTCCAATTCCCAAATAAGACTGGTTTTTCCAGTAAATCTGATTATGAAAACACTTTCTTCCTGGTAAAGCAAAATTGGATATTTCATAATGTTCATAACCATATTCACCCAGAATATTAATTGCTCTTAAAAATAATTCGTTACTAAAATCATCAGAAGGAAGTTTCATTTTACCTTTTTTCACTAAATATTCTAAAGGAGTTCCTGGCTCCACCGAAAGAGCATAGAGAGATATGTGTTCTGGTTTTAGTAGAACTACTTCATCTAATGTTTGCTCGAATTCCGTCTTGCTCTGTCCCGGCAAACCAAACATAATATCAAGATTAATATTCTTATATCCAGCTTCTCTAGCTAATTGATAAGAAATCATAATATCTTTTTTAGTATGTATTCTTCCAATCTTCTTTAATACTCTATTATTAAAAGATTGGGCTCCTAAACTAATTCTATTTACCCCTGCCTGTAATAACATTTTGATTTTCTCATTATCTATAGTTCCAGGATTACCTTCAACGGTAATTTCTATCCCCTTTTTTATGTGAAAATTACTGTAACAGGAAGCCAGTATTTCTTTTAATTGTATCCCTTCCAAAGCAGTGGGAGTTCCTCCGCCTAAATAAATTGATATAATTTCAATATCTTTATTTTTCTGACTATAAATTTCCATCTCCTGTCTTAATGCCAAGAGATAATTTTTCTTTAACTGCTTATTGTCAGTAACAATAGAAAAAAAATCACAATAAGGGCATTTTGAAAAACAGAATGGTATATGAACATATAAACCAATACTTTTATTAATACTCATGGTAAGATTTTAAAAAAGTCTAATCAATTTTTAAAACACTCATAAATGCTTCCTGGGGAATCTCCACCTTCCCTATTCTTTTCATTCTTTTTTTACCAGCTTTCTGTTTTTCTAATAATTTTCTTTTTCTGGTAATATCCCCTCCATAGCATTTCGCCAGAACATTCTTCTTTAATGCTTTCACAGTAGATCGAGCAATTATTTTATGATTTATACTAGCTTGAATAGGTACATCAAATAATTGACGAGGAATGACTGTTTTCAAATTATCAACCAGTTTCCGGGCTCGCTCATAAGCCTTATCTTTATGGCAAATGAATGATAGATTATCAACTACTTCTTGATTGACTAATAAATCAACCTTTATCAATGGGGATGTCTGATATTCTATAACATGATAATCTATACTGGCATATCCTTTGCTAATAGATTTAATACGATCATAAAAATCAAGCATAATTTCATTTAAAGGTAAATGATATAACAATCGAGCCCTATTCTTATCAAGATATTCTAAATTTTTAAATATTCCTCTTCTATCTTGCAACAATTCCATTATTCCACCTAAAAATTGGCCGGGAGAAATCATGGTCAATTCTATAAACAGTTCTTCAATATAGTCAATTAAATTAATCTCAGGTAATGAGGAAGGATTATTTATTTCTATAACTTGTTTATTCTTCAAATGAACACGATATAAAACACTGGGAGTTGTGGCAATCAATTGGATTTTGTATTCTCGTTCCAGTCTTTCCTGAATGATTTCCATATGAAGTAAACCCAGAAAGCCACATCGAAAACCAAATCCTAAGGCAGGTGAATTTTCAGGTAAATAACTAATGGCGGAGTCATTTAGACTTAACTTTTCTAAAGCATATTTAAGATTATGATAGTCATCGTTTTCAACTGGATAAAAGCTACAAAAAACAACTGGTATAACCTTTTTATAACCAGGTAATTGTTGAGCAGCTGGATGATCGGTATTGGTAATAGTGTCACCAACTTTGGTTAAATTTATATCTTTAAATCCAGCTGTTAGATAGCCTACCTCTCCTACAGAAAGCTGTTCTGCTTTTTTCTTTTTTGGAGTAAAAACACCCACTTCACTTACTTCATAGTTCTTTTTATTGGACATAGTCTGGATTTTCATACCTGGTGTAACTAAACCATTTACAATTCTGACATAAACGATAGATCCTTGATAGGAATTATAAACTGAATCAAAAATCAGTGCTTGTAATGGTTTTTCCAGGCTACCATTGGGATGAGGAATATACTTGATAATTGCTTCCATTATCTCTCTTATTCCGGTACCATCTTTGGCGCTAGCTAGAAATATTGGATTATTTTCTAATCCTTTAATTTTTTTAATCTCTTTACTAACTTTTTCCGGATCAGCTGTTGGCAAATCAATTTTATTAATAACGGGTATAATGGACAAATTATTTTCTAAAGCCATCTGAACATTGGAAATTGTTTGGGCTTGAACGCCCTGAGCTGCATCAACTACCAACAAAGCACCTTCACAGGCTGCTAAACTGCGAGAAACTTCATAAGAAAAATCAACATGACCGGGAGTGTCAATCAAATTAAATACATATTGCCGACCATTTAATCCTTTGTAGGATAGTCGGACTGCTTTTGATTTTATGGTAATACCCTTTTCTCTTTCTAAATCCATATTATCAAGAATCTGCTCCCTCTTTTCCCTTTGGCTGATAGCCTCAGTAAGTTCCAAGATACGATCAGCAATGGTAGATTTCCCATGATCAATATGGGCTATAATAGAAAAATTACGAATATCATCAATTTCAATCATCTGATTGATAGTCATTATCTTCTGTTTCCTTCATCTTTCTACTAATAATAGTCTTAATAATCTGTCTGGCATTCCTAAACTCTGGGATACCCATTATTATACCACTAAAATAATATACTATTACACCAAGCAGGCCGGAAATCAACACCTGACCTACTTGAAATATTTTTAGACTCATATCATATCTAAAATCAAAATAGCGGGCACAGCCCCAGCAGGTTAATGCCATTACCAGACAGGACAGGACTGTTTTACTAAAAAATACCCATAATTCCCTTTTGTAAATGCCATTAACTTTCTTCTCTAAGGAAATACTTAGAATAAGGAGATGTAAAATAGCCGAAACGGATGTTGCTAATGCTATTCCAGCATGTGCTAAAAAACGTACCAGAATTAAATCTAGTATGATATTAAAGACTACTACAAAAATACCTATTCGAAGTGGTGTTCTGGTATCTTTTAAAGCATAGAATGAACTTATTACCAATCTCAAAATAGCGGTAGCAAAAAGGCCAATAGTATAACAAACCAGTGCTACCTCTGTAATAGAAGTATCCTGAGAGCTAAATAAACCATGTTCGTAAAATAGTCGAACAATAGGATAGCTTAGCACAATTAACCCTACCGTAGAAGGCAAGGTAAAAAAAGAAAGGAGTTTAAAACCAAAGGCGAAGCTATCCTTCATTTTCGTTAGTTGCCCTTTGGCAACATGTCTGGAAAGTGTAGGCAGAATAGCAATAGAAAGTGCTATACCAAAAACACCAAGGGGGAACTGCATAAGTCGATTAGCATAATACAAAGCTGATATACTTCCATGAGCCAGATAAGAAGCAATAATACGATCCACAACAAAATTAATCTTATCAATTGCTAAACCAAAAATAGCCGGAATTAACATCTGAAAAAGCATCTGGACTTCCTGGTCATGAATATTTAAGTTTATTTGATAATGAAACTTTTTTTTAAATAAGGAAGGGATATGTATTAGTACCTGCACTAATCCACCAATCATTACCCCTAAAGCCAGACTATAAATACCAACTTTATTAGCGTAAAACAAAGCAAAGAAGATAATGCCTATATTTAACATTGCTGGAGCTAAAGCCGGAAGAAAATATTCTCGATAAGAATTTAAAATCCCCATAAACAAAGCAGCAAGAGCTGCAAAACCTATATATGGAAACATAATTTTAGTCAAGCGAATGGTTAAGATGTATTTTTCGGGAGATTGTTTAAATCCACTTGCTACAATATCTACAATGATTGGTGCACCCCAGATACCCAGAGCTATAATAATCACCAGAGCTATGATTAAGAGATTTATTACATTACTGGCAAAAGCATCTGCTTTTTGCTTATTCTGATTGGTTAGACATCCTGAAAAAATAGGCACAAAGGCGGTATTTAAAGCTCCCTCTCCAATAATACTTCTTAATAGATTGGGAATCATAAAAGCTATAAAAAAAGCATCGGTTTCAAAACCAGCTCCAAATTGATTAGAAATTACCATCTCTCTACCTAAACCCAGAATGCGGCATAATAAAGTTGCTATCATTACTATACCGGTATATCTAGCAATCCATAAATTACTATTAGTCATCTTTTATCTCCACAATTGTAATATAAGAACTATTTAGCTTATTGCTTCTTGATTTTAATTTGAAAAGATGTTACAATTTACCAGCAAAAACTTTCAGAAAGGAAGCCAATTATGCCAATAATAAAGTCAGCAATAAAAAGAGTCAAAATTTCGGAAAAACAACATCAAAGAAATTTTGCTTATAAATCCAAAGTAAAAACATTGATTAAAAAATTTGAAAATTCTCTTAGCACTGAAAACAATGATGTTCTTCAGCAATATTACAATCAATGTGTATCTGCTCTGGACAAAGCTGCTCAAAAAGGTATTCTAGCAAAAAATACTGTTGCCAGAAAGAAATCCTTACTATCAAAAAAATTTAAACTTCAGGCACAAAGCGCTAAAACTGTAACTAATCAGGATGACGAAAAGAAATAAGCCTGTTTCATTTGATTATTTTCATTACTAATTGCTCCAGCACTATACCAGATGGTAAGGAACTTGTTTTCAGACTAATTTCAGCTTTTAGTAAATAGTGATAAGCTTTTTTCAATTCATGCAGTTTATATTTTTTAGACTGCGTGATCAATTTTTTTATCACAAAAGGAGGGAGATTCATATCTCCCTTAATTTTTTTATAATTATCGGAAAATATTTTTGCCTTGAAAATAAATTTTATCTGGCGATTAAGCATAGCCAAAATTTGCAAAGGATGATATTCACCGTTATTCATTAATTTTCTAAGCAAAAATAAGGACTCTCCAGTTTTCCGTTCCCCTACCGCATCTACAAAATCAAAAATATTCCCTTCTTGAAGTCCATACAAGTTTTTAATAATATCATCTTTATTTATTTTATTAGTAGAATCCCCCAAAAAACAAAATAATTTATCCAGCTCATTGCTAATCTGACCAAAATCATTTTCGGTTATTCTTTGCAGATAATAGATAGCTTCCTCGTTTATCTCTTTTTGATTATCCTGACATTTCTGTTTTATCCATTGCTTAGTCTGAAATGTATTCAGTTTGGGCAAGGAAACGATTGAGCCATAATTAGTTATTTTTTCGGTATTTATATGTTGAGGGATTTTCTTATCATTGCTAAAAAGTAAAAGGAATAAATTATTATCATATTTAAAAGATAACTTATCTATTGTGGAATATAATTTTTCAGATAAAGAAGCTTTTATTCGTTCTGCCTGTTTGATAATAATGCATTGTATCCCACCACCAAGAGGTAAAGTTTGTAGTGAATTAGCCAGACGATTAAAATCTAAATCCTCCCCAAAGAATGTTTTATAATTAACCTGCTCTTGGTACTTGGAAAAGTATTCTTTGAATTTATCAAGAATAATATTATGCAAATAATTTTCTTCTCCATAAATTAAGTATATGGGTTTAACTACATTATTTTCTATCTCTCTTTGAATAGTAAAAAAATTTAACGCCTTCAGTTTGGTAACCATATTTTTAGTCCTTACCTTAAAGTATTTATATAGTATTTCTGGCCATTGCTACTTATCAAAATAGTACCATTCCTATCTGTTCTAAACACTTGCTGACATTGGTCTTCCAACCTTTTAACTACTTCCGCGTGGGGGTGATTAAAATTATTTAAACCCACTGAAATTACAGCCACTGTTGGTTGAACCTTTTCCATAAATAATTCAGTACTTGAGGTAATACTTCCATGATGAGCGACTTTCAATATACCACTTCTTAACAAGTTCTTCCGGGATAATAAATCAATTTCAACTTTTTCTTCAATATCACCAGTAAACAAGAAACTGGCATTTTTATAAAGTAATTTTAACACAATTGAATGATTATTAAAATTACTTTCATTACTGTAGGATAGTGGATTGAAAGAATTAAGGACAATTATTTCCAGATCTGGTCCCAACCAGATAATATCATCTGCTCTTGCTTGATAATAAGTGATATTTTCATCTTTTTTAATTAAAGAAATAAATTCCAGATAGGCATTATGCCGATTGGTTATCCCACTATCAATAACCATATTTACCTTTATTTCTCTTAAAATAGGAAGTAATCCCTCTAAATGATCTATATCTGGATGGGTGAGAACCAACAAATCAATTCTATCAATTCCCAATCTTCTCAAATAGGGTATTACTATCTGTTTGCCAATGTCAAAATCATTAAAAGGCGTTCCTCCACCATCAATTAAAATATTTTGCTTATAAGGGGTTTGAATTAAAATAGAGTCCCCCTGCCCTACATTAATGAAGTGAACCGAAAGCAAATTTGAAGAAAATATAAATTGAATTAGTAAATATGTTACTGCAGAGATAGTTATAGTCCAGAATAATTTTTTCTTTTTTATCGTATTTAACTTAAACCATAATGAATTACTGTAAACTATAAGAAATATAATAGAATAATAATTTATAATCTGATACAATCGTGGTTGAGCTATATATCGATAAGCAAATGGTAAGGAAGAGAACAGACTTGCTAGATATATTAATATTTCTACAAATATTTGATTTAACAAAGCAATTAGTCCTGCCCAGGAGAGGAATATAAAGGATAATATACCAGAAATTAATCCTAAAATTAAAATAATACTTATCAACGGTACTATAATCAAATTAGAAAAAATAGCAATATAAGAAATTTTATAAAAGTAATAGGCAGACAGTGGAGCCATCCCTAACCAGGCAGCTGAGGAGACTGCTAATGGTTTAGACATACAATAAGGCAGAAAACCTAATTGTTCCTTTACTATGGGGTAAAGGAAAATGATAAAAAAAGTTACTGTGAAAGAAAGCAAAAAACCGGCATCAAATAATATTAAAGGCTGATAAAATAATAAAATCAAAGCTGCCAAATAAAGACTATTGTAAGGATGATAAGGTCGATTGACATATCTGGCTAGGAGAATAGTAATAAACATTATGGTAGCCCTGATTACTGAGGGACGAAAACCGGTTATGGCAGCATACCCTAGTAAGAAAATAATAACAATAAAACAACTTAAGTTTTTTCTTTTAAAAATGGGCAGCAATTTTAAAATATATAATAAAACTGCGGTAACGATACCAACATGTAGTCCAGAGATTGCCAGTATATGCATGATTCCAGCATCTTGAAAAAGAAGTTCCCATTCCGGAGGTATTTCTGTTCTCTTTCCTGTTATAATAGCCTTTATCAAAGGGCTATAGGGATAATGGTAGATTTTATCAATATTTTTTTCCACTTTATCTTTGAGATAATTTAGAAAATAGGATAAATCCAATTGCTTACTTTTGCCCATAAAATCTACTTGGTCAATATTAATACTGCCTATCACAAAAATATTTTTTCTGGTTAAATATTCTCGGTAATTAAACTCACCAAAATTTCCAGGTAGAGTAGGTTCTTGTAACAAAACTCTCGCTTTAATCAAATCTCTATTTTGTAGGGAGGCGCCTTCACCATATATCCTTAGAAGCACCTTACCTTTGGTATTATAACATTTATTCTGCTCTTGAAAGTATTGGGCAGAAATCAATACTTCCTGATATTGATTATCTGCTTTATATTCAGCTTCCTGAACGGTGCCAGTCAAAAATCCGGATCTATGGACAAACTGGTAAATGTGGTTGGAGCCATGCGGCTGGCTTTGATAAGAAGTATTTAATATCCCGAATAACATAAAACAAAGGAGTAAGAAAATACCAGTAAAATCCCATTCTATGCGATAAGAAATAAAGCAAAGCAGAAATACCAGACAAGATAGATAAACTGACTCATAGCTAAAAGAGATAAAACTCCTTTGCAGTATGATTCCTGTTATATAAAATATCAATATTGATAATAGCGGTACCTGAAAATCAGGTAATAAATATCCTGGTCTAACCTGTCTAATAGGTTGTAATCATCTCCTTCATAGCTTCGTATTTTTTCTCACCAATTCCTGGAACATTCTTGATATCTTCTACCTTGCGGAATATACCATTATTTTTACGATATTCCACAATACGTTCTGCCAGAATAGTGCCTATACCTGGTAATGATTCTAATTCCCGGGCAGTTGCGATGTTAATATTTAATAAACTACTATTATGGTAAGAATTATATCCTCGAGAAATTAAATTTTCCTCAACTGTAGCATTTAAATCGTCATCTACACCTTCTCTAATATAAGGAATAATTATCATCTGACCATCATGGAGATGTGCTGCCAGATTAACAGCATCAAGATTCGCCTTTTCTGTTACTCCCCCAGCTACCTTTACTGCATCAATTATACGCTTACCATTAGAAAGCTGGTATACACCAGGTTGTTGAACAGCTCCAGAAATATGAATAATACAGATTCCCTCATTAGTGTTTTCTTCTGTACTTAGACTAACCTCCTTATTCTCCTGGTTAGCAGAAATGATGGAAATACTGCTCTTTTCTTGAAGGTATAGTTTCCAGCCAAAGATTATGATTATGACGGCAATAATAAATAATAAAATTATTTTCTCCTGTCTGGATAAAATAAACAAGGTTATTACCCCTTTCTATTTTTTCCTTTTCAGAAAATAGGCTTTTGCTTCTCCTACTGTATACAAAGAACCAGTGATACAAATTACTTCATCTTCTCGGGCTATCTGAAGAGATTTATTAATAGCGGCAGTAACATTATTAGTTTCTACTATATTTTCTTTATTTATATAACGCTGAGCTTCTTTAGCTAATATCGAGGTGGGTGTAGCACGTGGATTATCAGCCATAGTAAGAATAACCTGGTTAACTCTGGGAACAATAGTTTTTATAATGGTAGGATAATCCTTATCTTGAAAGACTCCAAGAACAGCTATAATTTTTTTAGCTGGTATTAATTTTCTTAAATTGTTTATAAATTGGTTAACTCCATTAGGATTATGAGCTCCATCCAATATGACCATAGGCTTTTCTCTAACGATTTCAAAACGACCCGGCCATTGGCTATTCCTTACACCACTAACAATATCATCTTTAGTAATGACAAACCCTTTATTATTAATCAATTCAGTTATTGCCATAGCTAAAGAAGCATTTTCAATCTGAAACTCACCAGCTAATGGAAGATATAGATTATTGATATTGTGATAAATTCCTGCATAATTAAAATAATTACCTTTTAGCGTAGAATTTAGCAGCGTAGCATTTATATGATCTCCATAAACATAGAAAGGAGCTTCTTTGTCCTGCACAATTTTTCTAATTATATCTGCGGCTTCCGGAAACTGTTGAGCACTCACAACAGGAGTATTTCGTTTAATAATCGCTCCCTTCTCCCCAGCAATATCAGCTAAGCTATTACCAAGTTTATCCATATGATCAAAATCAATATGGGTAATTACTGATAACAAGGGCTGACAGACATTTGTGGCATCCAGTCTTCCACCTAAACCCACTTCCATAATGGTAAAATCGACATTCTTTTCATAAAAATAAAGGTAGGCCATTGTGGTAATAACTTCGAAAAAGGTAGGATGCTGATACCCTTCCGTATTAGCAACTTTATGAATAGCAGGTTTCAATCTTTCCAGTAAACTACATACCTCCTCTTGAGTAATATCTTCTCCGTTTATACTCATTCTTTCCTGGAAAGATACCAAGTGGGGGGAAGTATATAAACCAACTTTAAACTTAGCCTTTTGTAAAATGGTATAAATAATAGCTGCAGTGGATCCCTTACCATTAGTGCCAGCCACATGAATTACCTTATTCTTTAAATGTGGATTATCAAAAAGTGAAAGAAGATAAGTAATATTTTTTAAGCCTAATTTAATTCCATATTTATTAAGATTATAAATATATTCAATTGCTTTTTTATAACTATTGCTCATACTGATTTTATGGTATTTAAATTACAGGAAATTCTATCTCGTATATCTACTAATTCTTTCATTTTTTCTTTTTCTTTATTAAGGATGGCTTTTGGTGCCTTTTGCATAAAATCAACATTTTTTAATTTTTTGTTGATAATGACTATTTCTCTTTCTATCTTTGTTAACTTCTTCTCTAACCGTTTTATTTCTTCCTCAATATCAATCACATTCTGTATTGGAATAAAAATTTCTATATCTTCTAAAACACCGGTTGCTGAATATTTGGGTTTTTCTACAGTATTTCCTATTATTATAGAATTGGCATATGCTAAATTTTTAATATAAGATAAATTATTCTGTAATATTTTTTCTTTTTTATTATCCACTACTCTAATATAAATTTCAACTTGCTTAGTTAAGGGAATGTTCATTTCCGCCTTGATATTGCGAACCACCTTAATAACATCCTGAATAACAACAACTTTCTTTTCAATATTAGGTTTAATTTTCTCCTTTTGGCATACAGGCCATTCACTTAAGGAAATGCTCAGCCCTTGATGTGGAATTTTTTGCCATATCTCTTCAGTTATAAAGGGCATAAAGGGATGTAATAACCTTAATATATGTTCTAATACATACCAGATAACATATTGAGTAGATTTTTTCCTGATGCCACTGTCATTTTGATATAATGCTTCTTTCACTAGTTCTACATACCAGTCACAAAAATAATTCCAGGTAAATTCATATATAGCCATAGCTGAATCGCTAAATTTGTAATTATTTAATCCCTCAGTTACTTTTTTGATACATTTATTTAGATGTCCTAATATCCATTGCTCAAACAGGTTCAATTCTAATTCTTCTTCCTTTATTTCTGAGGGATTGAAATCATTCAGGTTTGCTAAAGAAAATCGTGCCACATTCCATATTTTATTAGTAAAATTTCGAAATGTTTCAATCTTATCTTGTGACAAACGAATGTAATTTGCTTGAATGGTCATTGATGCTAAGGTCATACGTAGAGCATCTGCGCCATATTGCTCAATCATTAATAGAGGATCTATAACATTGCCTCTCGATTTACTCATCTTCTTCCCTTCAATATCTTTAATCAGGGGATTAATAAAAACCTGTCTAAAAGGCACGTCTCCCATAAATTTAAGCCCCATTACCATCATTCGAGCTACCCAGAAGAAGATAATATCAAATCCAGTTACCAACAGGTTGGTAGGGTAAAAATCTTTCAGGTCCAGAGTTTGATCTGGCCATCCCATAGTAGAAAAAGGCCATAAGGCTGAACTGAACCAGGTATCAAGGACATCTTCATCCTGTATTATATTCTTGCTATGACACTTAGGGCATTCCTGGGGATCTTCCATTTCAACTATAAATTCCTGACAATCCTGACAATACCATACTGGAATACGATGCCCCCACCATAATTGTCTTGAAATACACCAGTCTTTAATATTATACATCCATTCGAAATAAACCTTAGACCATCTTTCAGGGATAAAATTAGTTTGTTTATCTTGAACAGCCTTAATGGCTGGTTTAACTAAATCTTTCATTTTAACAAACCATTGCTGAGATAAATAAGGTTCAACTATAGTATCACATCGATAACAATGTCCTATAGCATGATTATAATTTTCAATCTTTT
Source organism: Atribacterota bacterium (assembly GCA_028717805.1). NCBI lineage: Bacteria > Pseudomonadati > Atribacterota > Atribacterota bacterium. The sequence goes on along the minus strand of JAQUNC010000001.1, from coordinate 49,647 downwards.
CCATAAATCCCTGTTCCTGTAAATCAGCAACTATTTTTTCTCTAGCCTGTTGCATCGAGAGATTGGCATATTCACCTGCATTTTGATTAGTAGTACCATTATTATTGATGATATTAATTTCCGGTAATTTATGCCTCTTCCCAAGTTCAAAATCATTTGAGTCATGAGCGGGAGTAATCTTTACTGCTCCTGTTCCAAATTCCAGATCAATATACTTATCAGCAACAATTGGTAATTCTCTACCTACCAGAGGCAAAATTGCTATTTTACCAACATATTTTTTATATCGCGAATCATTTGGATTTACGGCAACAGCTGTATCGCCCAACATAGTTTCCGGTCGCGTAGTAGCAACTACAATATATTCTTCTGGTGAGTATTTTAAGGGATATTTTATATAATATAATTTTGAATTTTCCTCTCTCTGCTCAACTTCAATATCCGCCAAGGCAGTCTGACAACGTGGACACCAATTAATAACATAGTTAGAACGATAAATAAGCCCCTCTTTAAAAAGGGTTACAAATACCTTCCTTACTGCTTTAGACAATCCCTCATCGAGCGTAAATCTTAAACGAGACCAATCGCAAGAACATCCCATCTTCTTAAGTTGATTCAATATATTAGAACCATATTCATCGCGCCATTGCCAGCACCGCTCTACAAACTTCTCTCTGCCCAGGTCATATCTGGTCTTTCCTTCTTTAGCTATTTCTCTTTCCACAACATTCTGGGTGGCGATACCTGCATGATCGGTGCCCGGAAGCCATAACACATTGAATCCTTGCATCCTTTTCCATCGAATAATAATATCTTGCAGAGTGTTATTCAAGGCATGACCAATATGCAGTGAACCTGTAATATTGGGCGGTGGTATCACTATTGAATAGTTTTTTTCTCTTTCTTTATTATTGTTAGCTTGAAAAGTGTTATTATCTGACCAGAATTGATACCATCGGTCTTCTACTATTTTAGGATTATAGAGGGTTAATAATTGGCTATCTTTATATTTATTGTTTTTCATAGGAATTACTCCTGAACATTATTAAATTGTAACAATAAGTAAAAAAACCATAAAAAAACCCTTTTCATCCTCTCTAAGGGCGAAAAGGGTTCGCGGTACCACCTTAATTCCTGTTCTTCAGTAAAAAGATATAAAGAATAGGCACTTAAACAATTTTAACGGTACTACCGTTGAAACTTACTACTGTTTCAGCTAAAGGCTCCAGGAGGACTTTCAATAAAACCTATTCATAGTTAGATCTTATTTACTCTATCCTTTCAACACCAATATATTTATTTGTTATGTTACTATCATTATTGCAGGTTGTCAAGCAAAATAACCAACCATTAAGGAAAACAGTTATGGCAATTAAGCGGTTTCTTTTATTTGCTTTTTTTGCTTTTCCTTAATTGGAATGGGCATTTCATTACTTTCAATAACCTTATCAGTTATGATACATTCTTTTATATTTTTATGAGAAGGAATTTCATACATAATATCGAGCATAGATTCTTCAATGATTGATCTTAATCCCCTTGCCCCTGTTTTTCGGCTTAGAGCCTTTTCTACTACTGCTTTTAAGGCGGACTGGGTAAATTTTAACTCAACGCCCTGATTTCGGAAAATCTGTTTATACTGTAAAGTAATAGCATTTTTGGGTTTGGTTAATATATCCATTAAAGACTCTCTGTCAAGATTTTCTATAGGAGCAATAATAGTTAAGCGTCCAACTAATTCTGGAATTAAACCAAATTTAATCAGATCTTCCGGTAAAACATTCTTCAAAATGTCATTTTCCTGCAGACGTTTATTGCTTAAAAAATCTGTATTAAACCCAATATTATGGGATTGTAATCGACTTCTTATAATATTTTCCAGTCCTTCAAAGGAACCACCACAGATAAATAAAATCTGGGTAGTATCAATATCAATATTACTCTGATGGGGATGTTTTCTTCCGCCCTGCATGGGCATAGTCGCAATAGTACCCTCCAAAATTTTTAATAAGGCTTGTTGTACTCCTTCTCCAGATACATCACGAGTAATAGAGGGATTTTCAGACTTTCGGGCAATTTTATCTATTTCATCAATATAGATAATCCCTATCTGTGCTCTCTGGACGTTTTCTTCTGCTGCATGATATAACTTGAGCAAAACATTTTCTACATCGTCTCCCACATATCCTGCCTCAGTCAGGGTAGTAGCATCGGCAATAGCAAAGGGAACTTCTAACTTATCAGCTAAAGTCTTGGCTAAAAGCGTCTTCCCACAGCCACTAGGACCCAGAAGAAGAATATTACTCTTTTCCAGTTCCACAAAATCCTTTGCTATTTTCTTTTTTCTTTTTCCATCCTTCTTAAAGAGATTATTCTTAATTCTCTGATAATGATTATAGACAGATACAGAAAGTATTTTTTTTGCCCTTTCCTGCCCTACCACATATTGATCTAAAAATTTTTTTATTTCTTCAGGAGTGGGAATATTCTTAATTGAAAAATCCTTGTTTACTTTTTTTATGTCCTCTTCTTTGAGAATATAATTACAGACCTGAATACATTCACTACAGATATTTACTCCATTAGGACCAGAAATAATTTTCCCAACTTCAATTTGCTCTTTTCCACAAAAGGAACATTTCATAATAAACACCTCAAGTTAGTTCTTTTGAATATCACTGCGCTTCTTTATTACATCATCAACTATCCCGTATTCTTTGGCTTCCTCTCCGGTCATATAAAAATCACGGTCAGTATCTTTTTCAATTCTCTCCAAAGGCTGATTGGTATGATAGGCTAATATTTCATTTATCTTCTTCTTAATTCGTAACAACTCTTTAGTTTGTATCTCTATATCAGAGACCTGTCCTTGTGCACCACCCAAAGGTTGGTGTAACATAATTCTGGAATTAGGCAGAGAAAACCTCTTTCCCTGAGCACCAGAGGCAAGAATCAATGCGGCACCACTAGCAGCCATTCCAATACAAGTAGTAGAAACATCAGATTTAATATACTGAATAGTATCGTAAATGGCAATGGTGGAACTTACTGAACCACCAGGACTATTGATATAAATATAGATATCCTTTTCGGGATCACTTGCTGTTAAAAACAACAACTGGGCAATAATTATATTGGCAGTCTGATCATCAATAGGACTTCCTAAGAAAATAATCCTTTCTTTTAATAATCGTGAATATATATCATAGGATCTTTCTCCCTGAGGAGTCTTCTCCACTACTATAGGAACTAAATACATAATAAAAATCTCCTTTATTTTTTAACAATTTTTACCTTTTGGGAGAGTATTGCTATCACTTTTTCTCTTTTAATCTGTTCTTTTAGATTTTCTAAGGTCTTGTTTTTTTCAAACATTGCTCTTACCTTCAATGGTTTTTGATTCGTACTCTCCGCAATTTCTTCAATTTTTTTATTGACCTCTTCTTCAGTAGCAGTAATTTTATCATCTTGAATAATTTTGTCAATAATCAATTCTTTTTTTATCTGTTTTTCAGCAATTGAGCGATATTCCTGCTTAACTTTTGCTTCATCTGCTTGAATTACTTTATAGTATTCCTCCAGGGTCATATTTCTTGCTTTTAAATCTTCTTTTAAGTTACCCATCATACTTTCTAACTGTTTCTCAACCAGTACTACCGGAACTTCAAAATTACACTTTTCAGAAACCTTCTCCATTAATATATCCTGGAATTCTCTTTCTGATTCATACTTTGCCTGTTCCATTAATTGTTTTTTAATATGTTCTTTTAAATCTGCTAATTTTTTATAATCACCAACACTTTGAGCAAAATTATCGTCTAATTCCGGTAATTCTTGCTCCTTTATTTCTGCAACTTTAACTTTATAGACTACTTCTTTTCCTGCTAATTTTTTATCAGCTATATTATCTGGAAATTTTACCTTTATCTCTCTTTCGGTACCCGGTTTTATGCCTAACAGATTTTTATTGAATTCAGGTGGTATTCTTTCGCCGAGTTGAATTATCTGTTTTTCTTTTTTACTATTCTCGAGTGGTTTATCATCAAGAAAGGCTTCATAATCCAATACCAAAAAATCCCCTATTTTTGATTCCCTATCCTCTATTGCCTTTAACTTACCATGACTTTCTCTAATCTTTTTAAGTTCTTCCTCTATCTCCTTTTTGGAAACTACTGGTTGTTTCTGTTCCAGAGAAATATCATCTAAGGGGGGTATTTTAAAATCTGGTTTTATTTCCAAAACCATTTTATAAATAAAAGGTTTTTCCTTTTCAATCTGTACTAAATTTATTTTGGGAACATCAATGGGATCAAGATTGCTTTCTTCTATAGCCTTGGTATAACTTTCTTTAATGAGTTTTTCGGCAACCTGCTGATTAATATATTCTATTCCTAAATTCATTTCTAATATATTAATGGGTACTCTCCCGGTACGAAATCCCGGAATCTTTACTCTTTGAGAGAAATCGCGATATACATCTTTAAATGCCTCATCAACCTTTTCCTGTTCCACTGTTACTTTTACTTCAATTTTATTTTTTTCTTTTTTATCCTTTTCAATATGAACCATGATATTCTTCCTCCAAAGCTTCCACTTATCATAATAAAACCGCAAATTAACTTTGCGGCAACGTTTTTGGTGCGAGAGGCGGGACTCGAACCCGCATGGAGTTACCCACTGGATCCTAAATCCAGCGTGTCTACCAGTTCCACCACCCTCGCCAATTTTTAATAATGGTGGGCCGTACAGGATTCGAACCTGTGACACCCTGATTAAAAGTCAGGTGCTCTGCCAACTGAGCTAACGGCCCATATAATTAGTATACCGTATATAGTATAACATATTCAGTTTAAATGAACTCGTTATTAGTATTTAGCATCAAGATAGGCGCGCTCGGAGGGAGTCGAACCCCCAGCCCTTGGATCCGAAGTCCACAGCTCTGTCCAATTGAGCTACGAGCGCTCAGAAATGGGGTGAGCGATGGGATTTGAACCCATGACCACTGGAGCCACAATCCAGTGCTCTAACCGGACTGAGCTACGCCCACCATTATACTTTCATGGCGCGCCTGGAGGGAGTCGAACCCCCAGCCTACGGATTAGAAGTCCGTTGCTCTATCCTATTGAGCTACAGGCGCAGGCTTAATATTTTCATAAAATGGAGCGGGAAACGGGTCTCGAACCCGCGACAACCAGCTTGGAAGGCTAGTGCTCTACCAACTGAGCTATTCCCGCTCATGGTCGGGGTGAGAGGATTTGAACCTCCGACCCCCTGCTCCCAAAGCAGGTGCGCTAGCCAAACTGCGCTACACCCCGAAACAAAAGTATTATATAGTATATCAAATTAGAAGTCAACAAAGTTATCCCTCTTTTCCTGTAATTTGGGAAGCAAGTAATTTCATTATAATTAAAATTAAAAATAATGTAAATAAATAATATATCAGATACCAGTTATAGGGAGTAGTTTTAAGAAATGAAAAAAGAGGTTTAAATTTACTTTCTTTATGAATAGTTTTAACTATTCTGACAATTTTTTAAAATTATAATGAACAATAATTTTTTGAACTATCTTATCAAGAGCAATAGAGCGGTGGCTTATCTTATTTTTTATTTGCTCTCCCATTTGAGCGAAAGTAAGTTCATATCCATCTGGAATAAAAATGGGATCATAACCGAAACCAGATTGTCCTCTGGGTAACAACGTAATTTTTCCGGAACAAATACCCTTTGTAGTATAGACTATATTTTCAGGAATTACTAAGCTCATAACACAGATAAAACAAGCTTTTCTTTGTTTCTCAGTAATACCTTGTAGCTCCTTTAAAACCTTTTCAATTCTTTCCTCATCAGTTTTTCCCCATCTGGCAGAATATACACCAGGTTTCCCACCCAAAGAATCAATTTCCAGTCCAGAATCATCTGCTAGAGCAGGTAAATTGGTATAATGCGAAACTATAGTTGCTTTAAGAACTGCGTTGTCAGAAAATGTTTTACCATTTTCTTCAATTTCAGGAATTTGAGGATAATTCTGCAAGCATTCTACTACTATTGGATAATCTTTCAGTTTTGCTCTGATTTCTTTTACTTTTCCCTCATTACGAGTAGCGAGTATTAATCTTAGCATAGCTCCCCAATTATTTCCTTCTCTACCGAAATAACCTGTTTCATACCAATTTTAGCTAATTCAATTAATTTAATTAAATTTCTCATAGAAAAGGGTCGATCTTCAGCAGTTCCCTGAATTTCAACCACATCCCCCCGCTCAGTCATTACTAAATTCATGTCTACTTGAGCATGGCTGTCTTCTTTAAAATCCAAATCTAGCAATATCTCTCCATCTACAATTCCTACGCTCATTGCACCTAAAAAATGTTTTACTGGAATGGTGCCAATCTTTTTCTCAGCTTTTAAGTATTGCAATGCATCAATCAAAGCAATAAAAGAACCGATAATAGAAGCTGTTCTGGTTCCGCCATCTGCCTGCAATACATCACAATCCATCCAGATCATTCTAGAACCAATCTTTTCCAGGTTGGTTACTGCTCTTAGTGAGCGACCTACCAATCGTTGAATTTCCTGAGATCTTCCGTCAATTTTTCCCTTCACCGAATCCCTTATATTCCTGAACTGATTTGCACGGGGAATCATGGAATATTCAGCTGAAATCCAACCCTGCTGTGTTCCTCTTAAAAAAGCAGGCACCTTCTCTTCTACACTTGCGGTACAGATTACTCTAGTATCTCCCATCTCAATAAGTACAGACCCTTCAGAATATTTTATATAATTTCGCATTATTTTTATTGGTCTGATTTCATCATACTTGCGATTATAAGCTCTTAGCATGGCTCCTACACTCTTCTCTCTCTAAAAATATACATTTACTCTTTCCGGTGTTGTACATAATCTACCAATTTACAAAATAAGTCAGCCTTACTTCCAAAAATTGACATACTTTCTTTTGCCAATCTGCAATATTGCTGAATCCAATCTCTCGATTTTTCAACACCAAAAATTGCGGGATAGGTTGGTTTATCATAACCTTTTTTATCCTGTTGTAAATCAAGTAAATCATCAGTAATTTGAAAAGCAAGGCCTATATTCTCACCAAATCCATTCAATGCTGAAATTTGTTCTTCACTCGCTTGAGACAATAAAGCTCCTGCTTCCAAAGAAGCACAGATTAAAGCTGAAGTCTTTTTTAAATAAATATCCTTGATATTATCTGTATTCTGGTTTTGAGACTGCCAGTTAATGTCCTCTACCTGCCCTCCCAGCATCTTCTTTGTTCCCAGCATATCAAGTATATTCTGTAATACCAGAATAACTGAATTTTTACTAACTCCTTCTAATTCTGCATTCTGACAAATAAAAGACAATCCCATTACTAACAAAGCATCGCCAGTTAATACCGCCATACCTTCTCCAAAAATTTTATGATTGGTCAACTTCCCCCTGCGATAGTCATCATCATCCATGCAGGGTAAATCATCATGAACCAGGGTAAAGCAATGGATTAATTCAATCCCGGCAGCAGTAGGTAATACCAGTTCATAGGATTTCCCTAATAATTCCGCAGTCATTAAGGTCAATATCGGCCTGAGCCTTTTACCACCATTTAAAACACTATAACGGATAGATCGATGTATCAGGAAAGGATTTTCTTGTTCTGAAGGTAGTTTTTCTACCAGGTACTGATCAATAATTTTCTTTTTTTCCTGTAAGTAGGAAGTTAATTCCATTTACTTGTTATTAGCCTCTTCATTATTATTTACAGAAAATGGTTCAGTATGATATTTTTTATCACCCTCTCTGGTTAGCTTTTCAACTTTTTGTTTTGTTTCATTTAATTTTTTTAAGCATTTATCTGAAAAATGCATTCCTTCTTCGTATAACTTTAATGCCTCATCTAAATTAAGTTCGCCTTTTTCCAGTTCTTCTACAATTTCTTCCAGTTTTTTTAATGAATCTTCAAAAGATATATCTTCATCCTTTTTTTTCTTATCACTCATTCTTTATTTCCTCCTTTCCGAAAACATTTGCTGAAATTTTACCATCTTGAATTAGAACCTCAATTTGATTATCTTTTTCTACCTGATTAATTTTTTTAACTACTATCCTTTCAGGTATTTTCAAACAAATACTATATCCCCTACTCAGTATCGATTTAGGGCTTAAAGTAATGATTTTCTCTTTATAGTTTATTAAAATATTTTCATTTATATTAACAATATGTTTCATATTCAATTTCAATCGATTATGTAAATCATCAATGGTTTGTAGATGTTGAAGAATCTGGTTTTTCGGGCTTTGATATTTTAAATTTACCACTGTATTCAAATATCTCTGTTCTTTCAATTCCATAATATGCCAGATAATACGATTTAATTTCCCCTGCATTAATCTAAGATGCTGGACTAAACTTTCTTTATCAGGAATAGTCATTTCAGCTGCCCCCGAAGGAGTAGGAGCACGAAGATCTGCTACAAAGTCAGAGATGGTAAAATCAGTCTCATGACCCACAGCTGATACAATGGGAATCTGGGAAGCGTAAATAGCCCGGGCTAATCTCTCTTCATTAAAAGCCCATAATTCTTCAATTGACCCTCCTCCTCTACCGATGATAATGAAGTCCAGTTCCGGTAATTCCTGGTTAAGGAAGTCAATATTTTCGGCAATCTGTCTTGCTGCCTCATCTCCTTGCACCTGAGCTGGAACAATAATAATATGCATATTAGTAAATCGCCGCAAGGTAATAGAAATAATATCTTTGATAGCCGCTCCGGTAGGTGAGGTAATAACAGCAATTTTACGAGGTATTTTTGGTAAAGTCTTTTTTATTTCAGGTCTAAACAGCCCCTCTGCTTTTAGTTTTTCCTTTAAAGCTTCGAAGGCAGCAAATAAGGCACCCTTTCCTGCTTCAGTCATTTGAGAAACATAAAACTGATATTCTCCTCTTCTTTCATACACCCTTACCTCTCCTTTTGCTTTTACACTTATTCCATCTCCTGGCTCAAAATCAAGTCCCTGATTATTCCCCCGAAACATCACACATTTTATCTGACTTTGATCATCTTTTAAAACAAAGTACATATGACCTGAAGAATGATATTTAAAATTACTTATCTCACCTATAATGGTGATATTATGAAGAAGAGGATCGGAATTAAAAAGCATTTGAATATGATGAGTAATGCTGCTTACGGTAAATATTTTTTCATTGATAGAGTTTATTAACATCTAAGGCCTTAAATTTTTAATTTTTTTGTACTTATACTAATTATCATTTTTTTCAACTTTACCTAAAACGCCATTGACAAAACCAAAGGAATTTTCAGTACTGTATTTTTTTGCTAATTCCACTGCCTCATTTATGGAAACACTTTTAGGAATGTTATCAATAAAGACTATTTCATAAATAGCAATTCGTAAAATATTACGGTCAATATTGGCCATTCTTTCTAATGACCAGTTATTCGCATGTTTTCTAATTAGCGCGTCTATTTCATTTAGATTTGCCAGGACTCCCTTTACTAAATCTTGGGAAAAAGAGATAATACTATCAGAATCATTGCATTGCAATAGGTCCTCAATTTGAAAGGTGTATGAACTTGCCTCATTGACATTACAATGAACAAGATCAACTTGAAATAGTATTTTCAACGCCATCTCCCTGGCTACTCTTCTATTCCCCATAACTTCCCCAAGCACTTATTTTATTATCAAATTGTACTTTGTCTTTAGAATATTTTTAAAAAGCTCCCTGAAGCAACTAATTTTCCCTTATTATAGTGTTTCTTAGAAAAACGTATGCTCTGAATATGAACATTGATTTGATCAACGTCCAGACTGGTTGCCTCTTTAATTTTTTCCTTCACCTTTGTCTGGACTTCCCAGGTTAAATCAGGGATTCTTATACCATACTGAATGTTCAAAAAGAGATTGACCAACAACGAATCTGGTTTTATTTCTATCCTGATTTCCTGAGTAATATTGTTGCTTTCTTTACCGGTGTCATCGACCGAAGACTGGATAATTTTTGGCATACCAGTCTTCCTTGGATGTATTATGCCATTTATATCCTGCAAAACAAGACCAATTAATACTTCAATGGTAATTCGGGAAATATTGATACTCCCCTTATCGGTAACAATACTCGCTAATTCCATATATTTTTTATACTCTTTCCTGATATTTTTTATCACTTGTTGCTATTTTAATAATATCCCCCTCCTTGATAAAGAGAGGAACCTGTATGATCGCACCGGTTTCCACAATTGCAGGTTTCATAGCCCCGGATACCGTATTCCCCTTTACTCCAGGCATGGTCTTTACTACCTGTAAGGCAATAGTGGTTGGCAGTTGAATACCGATTATCATACCCTTACAGGAGGTAACTTCAACATCATTTCCTTCTTTCAATAAATCAGCTGAATCACCTATCATCTCCATATCTATGGGTACTTGTTCATAGGTATCCTTATCCATAAAATAATAATTATGACCATCATTATAAATATATTGCATATCTTTACGTTCTATGATTGCTTGTTCAAACTTTTCACCAGCTCGAAAGGTTCTATCAATAACTGCTCCGGTTTGTACATTTTTTAATTTTGTTCGAACAAAGGCACCTCCCTTACCAGGTTTAACGTGTTGAAATTCAATAATAGTATATAAATAATTATCTAATTCTATGCTTAAGCCATTTTTAAAATCGCTGGTAGAAATCAAGTTAACTCCCCCTTACCTTTCTAGAATATATATTATTCAATTATTTATCACATTGATTTTAATAATAAATGCTGTTTCAGCGCCAGGTTAAACAACAAACTGATGACATAATGTCTGTACATCTTGCCGTACTTCCTGCCTTACCTTTCCATTATCAATATTACAAAGTACTCTGTCAATTAATTCAGCAATAAGGGTCATCTCTTTTTCTTTCATACCTCGGCTAGTCATAGCCGGTGTACCAATACGAATACCGCTGGTAACCATAGGTGGTTGGGTATCAAAAGGTACAGCATTTTTGTTCACTGTAATACCCGCCTCTTCTAATGCCTTTTCCGCCTGTTTACCGGTAAGGCCCTTATTCCTTAAATCAACCAGCATCAAGTGGTTATCAGTTCCCCCAGATACCAGCCGATAATCCATTTCCATTAACCTCTGAGCCAGGACAGAGGCGTTCTCTTTAATTTGTCTCTGATAAGTAATAAAATCATCTTGCATAGCCATTTTAAAGCAAACCGCCTTAGCAGCAATAACATGCATCAAGGGACCCCCTTGAATACCAGGGAAAATACTCTTATCAACTTGTTTAGCAAATTCTTCCTGGCAGAGTATTAAGCCTCCTCTTGGTCCCCTTAATGTTTTGTGAGTTGTAGTAGTAACAAAATGGCAATGTGGAATTGGGCTTATATGCTCACCGGCAACAACCAATCCGGCAATATGAGCAATATCGGCCATCAGAAATGCTCCAACTTTATCAGCTATTTCTCGAAATTTGGCAAAGTCTATTTCTCTGGGATAGGCACTGGCGCCGGCAACAATCATTCTGGGCTTATTCTGTAAAGCCAAACTTTCCAATTCATCATAATCAATTCGTCCCGTATTTCTGGTAACGCCATAAGGTATTATATTATATAGCATTCCAGAAAAATTTACCGGACTGCCATGAGTAAGATGACCACCATGAGCAAGGTTCATAGAGAGGATAGTATCTCCGGGTTTTAATATACTGAAATAGACTCCCATATTGGCCTGTGATCCTGAATGAGGTTGTACATTAGCATGATCAGCTGAGAATAATTGTTTAGCCCTCTCAATGGCTAAAATTTCCACTTTATCAATAAACTGACATCCGCCATAATACTTTTTACCGGGATAACCTTCTGCATATTTATTGGTTAAGACAGAACCCTGGGCTTCCAAAATTGCATCGCTGACAAAATTTTCAGAAGCAATAAGTTCTAGAGTATATTTTTGACGCTCTTCTTCTTTCTTGATAAGTTGATATATATCTAAATCAACCTTTTCTAAACTCATTTCTTTTCTCCTATTTATATAAAATTTTTTTCGGAATAAAAAGCAAGAGATAGCTCTTTAGGTAGCATAGTAAGTATATGACAACCTTTTTCGGTTATTACTACCGTATCTTCAATTCGTACTCCTCCCAGACCAGGAACATAAATACCAGGTTCAATTGTTACTACCATACCTGGTTGTAATATGGTTTTATCGTAAGAATTAAGGTGTGGAAACTCATGAATATCCAATCCAACGCCATGACCTAAGGAATGCTGAATAAAATCGCCATAACCACTTTCTTCTATTACCAAGCGGGCAAATTCATCCAGTTCTTTACATTGTACCCCAGCTTTAACTTTCTGTAATGTCTCTATTTGCACTTGTTTGATAATATTAAATATTTGCTCCTGCCCTTTATCTGGTTTTCCTAATATTAATGTTCGGGAACAATCCGAGTTATACATGCCATAATTACAACCAAAATCAATTACTATGAGTTCGCCATCTTTAATCTGTTTATCAGATGGTGCACCATGAACCAGGACACCTCTCTCACCTGAAGTTACAATCAAATCAAAGGCTTCCTTGGTAGCACCCTCTTTTCGCATATTATAATTCAATCGGTTGGCCAGGGCAAGCTCAGAAATCCCGGGTGATAACTCTCCCACGGTTTCCTGAAAAGCAGTATCAGCAATTTGCACAGCTTTTTTTATCAAATTAATCTCAGATTGATCTTTAACTATACGAACTATTTCAAGGATATTGGTAAAGGGAAATAATTTTAATTGTGGCATAACCTGTTGATATTTTTGATAATCGCTAACTTTAAGAAAATCGGATTCAAATCCTAATTCCTTTATCTTCAATTCTGCAATAAGATTAGATAAAGAAATAGTCTGAGCATCATTCTGTTTCAATTCCTGGATAATAATATCACAATGTTGCACTTCTGTTTTTGCCTGTTCGGTATAACGTGAATCAGTAATAAGATAGTTTTGATCAGGAGTAGAAAGTAGAAGGCCTTCTCCTTTAAACTGGGTCAAATAAAAGATATTTTTAGGATTAATAACCAGGAAGGCATTGGGTTGTATTACACCTTTATTTATTTCCAGCCAGAATTTTTTTATTCTCTCCTTTATCAAAGTACGGCTTCCTTTCTCCTTATTTAGCTCTTGCATTAAACATGATATTTCTTATTTACTTCATATCTATCTTGCTAGTTAATCTGTGAGAACAGCATTACCAATTTCTAAAAATGCAGGTTAAAAATAAAAAATAATTAGTTATGTTATTATAACCATAATTTTTCTCAATCTGCAAATATTAAATTTCTATTCATAACATATATTACCATCTAAATGATAAGGATATGCTTTACTAATTTCAACCTTCACCCAGTTCCCTATATCCTTTTTCTTCCCATTCAAGATAAAAATATTCCCATCGATTTCAGGAGCTTCAGCACAGGAACGACCTACCAGAATATCTTTCTTTTTTTCAGAAATCTCGTCAATTAATACTTTTATCTTTTTACCTACCTTTCTCTTTTGATGATTTAAAGCAATTTTTTGTTGTATTTTCATTAATGTATCTAATCTTGTTTTCTTAATCTTTTTCGGTATTTGATCCGAGTATTTACTGGCCAAACAACCGGTCTCATTATAATAAGTGAAGACTCCTACCTGTTCAAACTGATATTCCTGCACAAAATCACACAGTTCCTGAAAATCAGCGTCTGTCTCTCCAGGAAATCCTACCATAAAGGTAGTGCGCAAGGTTAATCCGGGAATATTTTTTCTCAATTTTTCAATAAGTGTTATTATGTCTTTCTTATTAACTTTTCTATTCATTCTCTGCAATACCGAATTACTGATATGCTGGAGAGGTATATCCAGATAGGAACAAAATAGGTCATTTTTAGCCAGGCAATCAATTAACTGATCATCGTAATGAGCAGGATGGGTATAAAGAATTCTAATGCGATTCTCCTCAGACCACTTTAATTGAACCAATTTATACAACAAGCTTGCCAGTGATGGCTTGCCATAAAGGTCTACTCCATAATAGGTAGTATCTTCAGCTATTAGAATTATTTCTTTTAAAGGATATTTATCTATCAAAAATTGAGCTTCTGAAAAAATTGACTCCATAGTTCGACTACGATAGCTACCTTTAATATGGGGGATAAGACAATATGCACAGGCATTATTACAACCCTCGGCTATTTTAAGATAGGTGTAGTGTCCAGGAGTAAAAAGAAAGCGTGGAGAACTTTCCTTGTAAATAAAACATGGTTTTAAATTTACCTGAAATACATTTTCTCCTCTAGTAACTTTTTCCATAATATCGTTAATTCTGGCTATCTCATTAATGCCAATAAAAGCATCCACCTCAGGTAATGATTTTATCAGTTCTTGGAGCTCATATCTTTGAGAAAGACAACCGGCTACCACGATGTATTTTATTTTGCCATCTTTTTTTAATTGTGCCGCCTTTAAAATAGCATCAATGGATTCTTCAACTGCCGGTTCAATAAAACTACAGGTATTGATTAAGGCAATATCACAATCTTCTATATCATTAGTTAAGGTATAGTTATATTCTAATAGATAACCGCAAATAACTTCACTGTCTACTAAATTTTTAGGACAACCGAGTGATTGGATGCTTATACGCATAATTCTGCCTATCTATAACATATAAATATCTTTTTCAAATATATTTTTAAATATAGTATCATTGGGAAGAAATATGGTAAATAGGTTCAATCAGTATACCTGATAACGTCAGTGTAAATTTAAGAGTATTAGATTGCCATAATTGCTATTCTACCTTACAACGACTTATTAGTCTTACTCATTGAGTGTATAGTGCACTATAATATTACCTATTCCGTATAATGTTTCAAAAATACAGTGATAAGTAATAATTAATAAGCAAAAAGCAAGTATTTTTATTTATAGAAATATTAATCTATTGCTCTTAATTAAAAATTAACCACTGTAAACTAATTAACGCTAATGGCTAAAGAATACCATTTGTGAGAATAAATACTTGAAATTGCTTCTCCTATCCCTTAACCAGATTAAGAGATGAGGGAAGCAATCCCATTCTAATTTACCCAAAAATATATAAACACAAGCTGAAAACTATAACCTTCTTAAACCAACCACCTTTTAGAATCGGTAAAAAGCAATAATGTTTTCTCCATCAGGCATTTTTTCTTCATCAAGAATATATACCTGTCCACCATTGGAAATAGTCTTTATAGCAGCAAAATTATATAAATCATATTGTTCATTTCCTTGTTCTGTCAGATATACCCGATTCTCTTCCGGATTAAAACTACCATACTGAGAAGCCCTATTCTTTATTAACAATTGTTCTACTCTACTAAAGTATGCAGCTGAAACGACATCTTCCAACTGGGTGGAGGTCTTACCGGTACCTTTTATATTATGATATAAAGATGTGATGTTTTCCAATTGGCTATGGAAATAACCTGAAGCTATGGGAAAGGCGTTCTTTAAAATTGTATCGGGTGAAATTTCATCAGGATTGCCTTCTATACTTTCTTCTAATAAGTAGGGATAAGAGTTTGCTTCATAATACATCGGGAAAAGATCTTTTACACATATTACAATTAAAGGAGACTTAGTTTTTTTATCCAGGTATTTATTCAAACCTTGATCTATTTGTCGGAAATATTGCATTAACTCTTCTCTCTTATCAGCATCAATTTCTCCTACTCCATGGAAAATTGTTCCAGCACCTTCTGAGCCAGAGGTATGCGAAGAAAGACTCTTCTCGTTTTCGGAATATTTAGATATTTCTTTTAAGCTCTCCGGAATACCTTCAATATCTAACTGCATAATACTTCCTCTGGTAGCCCGGAATATTCTGTTCATATTTCTGCTTAAGGCTAATACATAGTAAATATTATTAAACATAGTCTCTGGAATCAAAGGTATAATATTAAAATACTTACTTACTGAAGACTTCTCCGCTAACGAACTGTTTAAGCGAAAATAGTGGAATTGTCCGGGACTGACAAAGATAGCTAATCCTTCTTTCTGGTTTTGCCAAAAAACTCTATCTCCCAATAAATTCGTGGCTGGTTTTAATAAGTCTTCAATATTACGAATATCCACATTATATTTATCCTGTAATTCCTTTTTAACATTATTAAGCAGGTTTTTTAGTTGGATGGGCATTTTTTTTACGTCACTACTTGCTGCAGATATAGTCGGCATATAAATTGAAATACTAAGATCATCTTTTTCCTCAATCAGCTTTTCAATTGTTTTTTTAGTGATTTCTTTCACAATACATCCCTCCAATTTTATAAATTTTTATTTTATTCCAGTTATTCTGCCTATCTCTATTTTATATTTTATTAACTGATAATGCAATGAGGTTTTTAGGGGAAACACCGAATTAAATTAAAGAAGATTGAGATATTACTTTCTTTTTAACTACCTAAATTGATAGGGAGTGAATCGTAAAGACCATAATTTAAAATGAATTTTTCGAAAATAGGCTTAACCCGTTTTTATTCCGCAACATTTAATACCATAATGATTTTCTCTACAGGTCACCTTACTTTATTAGCAGTCACTAATTTAACAAGCTATCCATTTAGGCTATTAATTCTGCTTAAAATTAGATGGAAGAGTGGTCTTATTTTGAAGAATATTTAGACGATGTTGGTAATATTCAACAATATATTCATAAGCTCTTTTATTAATCCTGGCATTATTCAAGGCATATCCTATTTTTCTTAATTTCTCATTTATTTCTTTCAAGGACTCCCCAATGTAACTGGGTTTCTGAGCATAAGTCTGGAGATATTTTTTCTTTGCCAGCAATAGCGATAAATTTGCTTCCAGCATCTCTCTTTGAAAGGCTTCTACATCTCCTCTCGCCCTATGGTAACAAAAATCAAATTCTCTTGAATTTGCTGAATCAGGATGGTCATCTTTATGCATCCTATTTCTAATGTTAATAATCCTCTTTTTTGCTTTTTCAAGTTTTTTCTCGATTTCCTTTATTCTCAGCTCTTCTTGAAGAATATCACTCCTGGAAAGCAATGGAACTGTCTTGAGGGTATTAAAATTTGCTTCATAACTATTTTCAATGTCTAAAAATTCAACATTTTTCTGATTGGAAATAAAATCTCTCTTTGTACCAATTAATCTCTGCTTTTCTAAGAATAATTTTAGGGTAACAATCTTTTTGGGTTTTACAGTTAATTTAAATTTGTATTTATTTAAAGTTTGAATCTCCTTGATGATTTCTTCCTTAAGATTAACCAGATATACTTTTCGAATTATATTATCTGCTGAAATCTCTCCTCTTACCTTATTCGGAGAACAGTTGAATAATCTAAGAATAGTGGCACTTCCTTTTTCCATCTTTTTTAGTGCAGTTACTCTCAAAATATCGTTTTTCGATTTTACCTGTAATATACTCTTATTCTCTTTCCAATTACCCTTATGACCATTATTAGTCTTCACTAACCTGGGAGGGATATTAAACTCTTCCGCTAATCGGGGTATACCTCCCTGGTAACAATCTCCCTGGTGGAAGACAAGGGCATAGTGAAAAGTCATTTGACGTAAACATTGAGCTTCAGGGGTAAAAATTGTAGGTCCGGCATCACCGATCCTGGTTAAGAGATCCCCCCTGGCCAACCAACCAATTGATCGAAAAAGAGTAATGGCAATTGTGTTTCGCTCAGGAAGAATTTCATACTCCTTTAGGCCTCTATCTAATAATGCTATTCCTCTTTGCCCATTATTGATATCAACAAAACTACAATGGGGGAAAGTCATTACGGGCTTTTTCTCTCTTGCTCCAATCATAATACGTTGCACATTGTCCGGGATATTATGATCATCAAAAGTCCCTACTTTAATCCGATGTCTTGTAATATCAAATTGAGTGCCTGCAAAAGAATACCGGGTATCGATATCTGAAGAAAATAAAACTCTTAACCGATGATCCTTGACGGTATTTTTTAAACTTGTCTTAAAGCGAATAATAGGTGATTGGGCTTCGAGAGAAATCCAGGTAATAATTGGAAATTCTCTGTATCTATTTAAACGTGTTTTCCGGTCTGCAGAGAGAGATTCAGGTAATTGCATACCCAGACTTATTTTCACAATTACCTTTAGACTGCTTTTTTCAATTATTTCTATTCTTGCTTTACAATTTTCAGTACTAAAAATAATATCATTTTCAGGATAGGAATAGTTGTATTCGTCTCCAGCATCAGCACTATCAATAAAACTTCCCAGTCCTCGATAATGACATTGATTGATTTTATCAAACACATCTATGTTCCCATTATTATTTATTGTAATTTGTACAAATTTATTTTCTATTCTATTTTTTTCTACAATCACTTGATCAGAAATGGTCAATTTTGAACTCCGAGAAGACTTTTCTTGCTTATTACTGGTATAAATCGCTTTAAATCCGAAAGAGGGAATTCCCTCTACATAAACATGATAACTATTCGTATTCACTTTTTCTTGCAGTAATTCTCTTCCCTGTGAATCAATAAAAGTAGTTTTTCTCTTCTGATTTCTGGTGATGCTGAGGACCTTATTTCGAATCTCTTGAGTAGGATTAAACAACAAGTAAGTTGTGGAATCTTTTGGTTTAGCTGAGGTATCAACACTCATAGCGAGTTCATTCAGTTTATTATTTGAAATATGACGTGATTTTGACAAAATATGATGAAAGCTTTTCTCCATACCCGTATGAACATCATCGATACTAACTCCACAAATATTATCATGGGGATGATTCTTTAATAATTTTTTCCAACAGTCCATTAATTCTTTTCTATTATATTTCCATCCTGCCAACCAAGATAGAACTGATAAAGGCTCTGCATACCTTTCCAGTTCTTGCTGACATTGGTCATTCAGAAACTTTAAATATACCCTCGTTGATAGTGTACCTGGAAATACTGATATGTATCGTCCACTATAAAGAGCTCCCTTCAGTACCTTTAATTCAGGATTTTCTTTTTTAATGGTTTCTAGATATTTTTCAGGCGTACTTTGTGTTACTTGCATATTCGGGAAAGATTGTCTTTTTAAATCTGAAATAAATTCATCCGGGACCATTTCCTGGTCATAGCCGTTCATTAACAGAACATTGGAAGTAGTGGCAAAAGGAAATATTTTTTGAACTTCATTTAAAATTCTTTCATTCATAATTTCTTTGTACCTTCCCAGGCGCATAGCATTCCGATAACTGCTTAAGAGATAGATTGCAAGTAATTTAGTTTTATCTGGACTTTCCCATAAAAATTCAGAACGGATCCCAGTCGGTTCCATTTCAACTCCCCTCCAAACAAACAATCCTTTCAGGTTAAACTGATCATGTATTTGAACAGTCTGAGATACCTGACCAAAATTATCTAACAACCATCCCGCTTTCATGATACTACCAAGTCTTTCCGCAATTTGATGTCCAATTAACAAATTTCGGACTAAGGATTCGCCGCTGACTAATTGACTGTCAGGTTGCATATAGTAGGGGCCAATTAGAACCCTCCTCTGTTTACAATACTTTTGTATTAATTTACGATATTTTGAAGAATCCCTTTTTTGTCTTCTCAATTCCTTAAAAAAATCTTCCACAATCAGACTCTGTCCATCCAATACAAATGTATATTCAGTCTCTTTTTTTAGTATTGAAAATAGAGAGTTAAAAAAAGGAATTAACCACTCACTGGTATATTTATTGTCTAAAAACCATTCCCGATCCCAATGAGTATGAGAAATAATATGTATTTTTATTTCTTTTGACATTTTATTCATTGCTTTTTTCATAAAGACCGATTAATTAATAGAAAAATAAATTATTTTGGTATTCAATTATGTTTCAAAAGGGTGATTAAGAAGTATTTGAAAAAATGAAATGTTATATAAGCCGTTTTAGCTCCTGATAAATTTCAGCTCTAAGGCTTTTTGTGATTTTCTCCTGTTTTCTTTCCTGCATAATCATTTCTAGATTAATCTGCTCAATAATCACATCTTCCGAAGTCGGTGAGGCTTCTGATATAAGTTCACCTCTGGGATTTACAATTTTGCTCAAGCCACAATATCGAGTTTCCCCATCCTGCCCAACTCTGTTAACATGAGCAATAAAGACCTGGTTATCCTGTGCTCTGGCACAAGCCCGCAAATTTAAAAGATACTGAAATCCTTCCGGTATTGCCGAAAGAATAAAGATAATTTGCGCACCCTTCAGAGTAAGCACTCGAAATAATTCAGGAAAAGCATGGTCATAACAGATTGCAGCTCCCACTCGGATAGTTCCCAGATTAAATATTGGAATTTCTTTCCCGGCTTTAAAATATCTATGTTCTAAGGGATACAGAAAATATTTTCGATATTTCCCGGCTATTTCTCCCTCTTTATTGATAACAATGGCAGAATCATAGAGGATATCTGGACTGAACTCATCTTTTTCCACAATGCCTCCGATGATAGCCATCTTGTATTGTCTGGCTTTCTTGCACAATATTGCAGTAGTTTCGCCCGGAATCGTTTCTGCCAGGTCATAAAAGGCACTTCCGATTACTTCAAAATCATAACCAGTAGTAAATAGCTCCGGGAAACAGATGATATCGGCATGTCCTTTAACTTGGTCTAAAATTTCCAGGGTATGGTCAATATTTTTATCCTTATCCTTAAGCTGACAATCGATTTGTGCCAGTGCAATTTTAAATTTCTTACTCATCAAAGATAATCCTCCTCAATAAACTAACAATCATAACTTTATCACTCATCTATATTTTACAAATCCATCAAACATAATATAGGTAGACAAGAACATTATAATAGCAAAAAACAATCTCCAGACCAGTAAGGTTTCTAACAAATAAAAAAATAGAATAGCTGAAGCGATAATGGAAACAGAAAAAATTATTAGTTGTTTCATTTTTTTTGACACTCGATTTCTCCTCAAAACAAAGATTAATGATTTAGAAAAAGATGTAATTAAGAAAGAACTTCACCGGATTCTTGATTAAATAGATAAATATAATCTTTAGAAAAAGTAATCCACACTGTATCTCCTTCCCGAAAATAATCTACAGAATTTTCAATTGATATGAATAGCGTCTGTTCTACTTTGAGATGAATGTTATACTCTTTCCCAACTGGTTCAATGCGTAGTATGTTTGCTTGAAATAAGCCTTCTTTTTGATTACGAACAATCAGAACATTTTCTGGCCTTATTCCGATGATTATTTTGGAAAATTCTTTGTCAACAATGGATTCACTTTGTTCTGCAGTTAAGGGATAAAATAAAAACCGCAAATCAATACCGATGTTTTTTTCTTTCTTCACTAGATTTCCCTGGAATTTATTAATAGGCGGGCTACCGATAAAATCAGCGACAAATATGTTTTTCGGTTTTAGATACAAATCAAGCGGTGTCCCAATCTGTTCAATCCGGCCATTGTTCATTAATGCAATTCGGTCACCCATGGTCAT
This sequence comes from Atribacterota bacterium, assembly GCA_028717805.1. NCBI lineage: Bacteria > Pseudomonadati > Atribacterota > Atribacterota bacterium. The sequence continues at coordinate 28,100 of JAQUNC010000001.1, read as the reverse complement.
GGCTTCAATCTGGTCGTGGGTCACAAAGATAGTGGTGACTCCTAATTCTTCTTGCAATTTTTTTAAATCCACCCGTGCCTGTACACGAAGTTTAGCGTCAAGATTAGCTAATGGCTCATCCATCAAAAATATTTTTGGATTTCTTACTATTGCTCTGCCTAAAGCAATCCGTTGTTTTTGCCCACCACTCAACGCCTTAGGTTTTCTCTGGAGTAAATGATCGATACCCAATAATTTTGCAGCTTGTGTTACTCTTTTCTCTATCTCCTTACTCTCTATTTTCCGAACTTCCAGAGGAAATGCCATATTGGAATAAACTGTCATATGTGGATAGATTGCGTAATCCTGAAAAACCATTGCTACTCCACGTTGCTGGGGAATTTTAAATATTTTCTTCTGTGGGGCATCAACTAATTCTTCCCCAAACCATATTTCCCCTTCATTGATATTTACCAGACCAGCAATACTGTTTAAAACAGTTGTTTTGCCACAACCCGAGGGTCCCACTAAAACTAGGAATTCTCGATCTTTAACTTCTAAATCCAACTTATTTACAGCAATTGTTTCATCATATTTTTTAGTCAATCCTTTAATGGTTAAGTTGGCCATACTGTTTCCTCCTATACATTACTATAACCACGAATAATATACTTTCCTAAAAAGATAAAAATAATCAAGGTAGGCAAAGATACCCATAAGGCACCTGCCATTTGTAAATTCCATTCCGCCACGAAAGAACCCTTTAAATTGGCCATGGCAACTGTTATCGGTAAATTCGCCTTACCACTGGTCAGGACCAGTCCCCAAATAAAATCATTCCAAATTACAACTACCTGTAGCAGGGCAGCTACCACAAAAGGAAGGACTGAGAGCGGTAGAATAACACGTCGGTAAATTGTCCATATACCTGCACCATCCACCTTGGCAGCATTAATGAAACTATTTGGTATTTCATCATCATAGAATGTTTTAAAGACAAAAGTACACATAGGAATCCCAAACAACATATACAACAAAACCAGAGCACCCAGATTTCCAAATAAATGCAATCTTGAAATAGTGCGAACCATAGGTATCAGTTGCACCTGGGGTGGGATATAAAGACATAATACCACCAGAATGAAGATAAAAAATGACCCTCGAAATTTACACTTGGAAAAGATGTATCCTAAAAAAGAACCAAAGAAAGTGGCAACCATAACACCGGAAAAGACCAGGATTATGCTATTGATTAAAGACCTTTTTAATAAATCGATGGATTCAATAAGTTTTACCATTGTTGGCTCCACCGGTGGTGTAATCGGCGTTGTTAGCACAACCTCTTTTGAGCTTTTTAAGGCAGTAACAATACAACTCCATAATGGAAGCAGGCTGTATATAACTAGTAATATTAACAATCCATACAAGACTATCCGAGTCGGTTTGATTGTATTCATAGCTATTTCTCCCTATAAATACGTAATAAAAAGGGAATAACAATAACCATACTGAGTAATAAAATTATTGTTGAATAAGATGCCCCATAAGCAAAACGATCAAAAGAAAAAGTCTCTTTAAACATAGTTATCCCCAAAATATGGGAAGAATATCCAGGTCCACCACGATTAAGAACCCAGATAAAATCAAATGCCTTCAATGCAAAACACATAAAAACAATAAAAGATGTAATAAAAGATGCTTTTAATTGAGGTAAAATAATTCGCCTATAAATGGTAATATTTGAAGCTCCATCCACTCTGGCTGCAGCTATTTGAGTTTGGGGAATTGATCGGATTCCTGCCAAAAAAATAATACAGGAATAACCGGCAAATTGCCAGATAAGAGCAATGATAATACAATACATTACCAGCTGGGGACTTGTAATCCATCCTTGCTGAAAAGATTCAAGGTTCATTTTTTGAAGAATAAAATTGATTATTCCATCCCTGGGACTGTACATCCAAGACCATAAAGTTGCCGTTACTACGAAAGAGAGCGAGAAAGGCAATAGATATATGCTGCGGAAAATCCCTTCTCCCTTCACATTTTGATCAAGCAAAATTGCCATTAATAAACCTATAATTATTACTCCGGGAACAAAAAGAACAATTAATAATATATTATTTTTTAATGAAATCCAAAATAGAGAATCATGAAAAAGCTGTATATAATTCTTTAGTCCGATAATATTATAACTGGGAATAAATCCTTCCCAATCAGTTAAGGAAATAATAAAATTCCATCCTGTAAAAATATAATAAAAGATGAATATAATGATGAGACCAGGCAAAATGACCATTAAAGCAATTAGTTTTTCTTTCTTACCCTGTTCCAATTAACTGCTCCTATTTTTTTAATCATACATTAATAATGTAAGGCTTCCATCAATCTATTTTTTAGATTAATGAAAACCTTACATTACCTCTCTATCAATACTATTTACTAATACTACAGTAACATAAAATTTTCATTTATGGTGTTAAATCCCATTGTTTTGGCCAATCAGTTTCTTGAACAATCCTGGCTATGGCTTTCGCAGCAGCCGCAGCATCCTTATTAATTCCGATTTCCTGAGATATAATATCCTGCAAATGACCCATAAAGGTTGCTGGAGTACCACTCCACATTCCAGGACGATAATATGCAGCTTCCTTGAAGTGAACAGCTGATTCATCTTTCTGATAATTAGAGAAACCTTCACCCATTAATGAATCAGTTCTGGCAGGGATAAAACCCTTAGGTCCTGCAAAAGAACTTTGAGCTTCCTTCGTAGCAATAATCTTAAACCAGTTCATTGCCTGAACGGGATGCTTAGTGCCTTTTGGCAATGCAAATACATCCAAGCTCACCCCAAAAATATCAGCAGCTCCGGGAGCATAAAAAGCACCAAAATCATCAGGATATTCCTTTCCTGCTACAATAAATTCACCAGCACCACAGTCACCCATAATACTAAATCCTGCTGCACCAGTAACAACACGCCCCATTGCTTCATCCCAGGTTAGAGCTGCATGATCAGAATTATAGTATTGACTCATCTTAACCATTTTTTCCAGTGTATCAACCAGCTGCAGATGTGATTCTGTGCTTACTTTCCCATTAATAAAATCTTCATAATAGGTAACTCCTTGACTGGCAGTAAGGGTACGGAAAATATATGTTAATGGCCAGGCATTTTTATCACCCAGTGCAATTGGATCAATGCCTTTTTTCTTTAGAGTTTCGCAAATGTTCCAAAAATCATCCCATGTTTTCGGTTCAGTTAATCCGTTTTCTGCAAATATCTTGGTATTGTAAAAGAAAACGCCAGCCTGTTGCACTCCGCAGGGAATGGCATAATAATGGCCATCAGGCATTTTACACATATCTTCTACCACATCTGGTACAGCTTCTTTCACTTCATCCGTCCATACCTCATCAATAGAAATTAACATATCTGCTTCCCAGTAAGGTATCAAACCAAACGGATAGCTCTGAAATGAATCAGGAGCTTCTCCTGCTAGCATTAATGTATGCATCACTTGCCGCATCTCCAAACCACCCCCACCGGCAACAGGGCTTTCTAAAACAGTAACATCAGGGTATTCATTGAGATATTGTCCAATTAATGCGTCCATGGCAGCTTTTTCTGAACCTGAAGTCCACCAGTGATAAATCTCTAAAATTTTGGCCTCTTTATCAGCAGAAATTCCGTTAAAAGCAAAACTCAGCAGAAAAATAGCAGCAAGTAAAAATATTTTAAAAAAATGAAGAGATCGCTTAATTTTTTTCAATTAATTATCCCCCTTAAATTTTAATAAAATTAATGGCCAACTCTTTACCACCTCCTTTTTTGACCATTAACAAAAAGGAATGCCATCGATGGCATTTTATATATTATCACTATATCATTACCTTTTTTCATTGTCAAATAAAAATATTTACTGCTATCTTAATATCTTTATGGCTTAATTATGGAGAATTGGAGGTTATGTTGAATCTCGGATGATTAATTTTGGCTGGAATATCTTTCTCCGACAGGGTTGGTTAGTTAAATCTCTTAACTGGATGTCCAATATCTTCATAGCCCATTCGGACATCTGATAAATAGAATGGTCAATCGTTGATAGGGCAGGATAATAGTATTCTGATATTAAAATATTGTCAATACCTAATACAGCGATATCCTGAGGTATTCGTAATTTTCTTTCCTGTATCTCATGATATACCCCGAGTGCTCTTTCATCCCCAGAAACAAAAACTGCATCTGGAATCTTTTGATCCATAATATTTTTCATCCTCTGATATGCCATTTGTGGACTTCTGATTCCATATTCAATTTTTACCAGTTCATATATAATATTATACTCTTTTATAGCTTGTAAAAATCCTTTTGCTCGATCTTGACTAACGGTAAAATTCTTATCACCCAGAAGGAATACGATTGATTTTCTGCCTCTTTTAATCAAATGCTCTGCACCTATGTATCCTACTTTAAAGTTATCCAGGTTAACAAAGGATGTAGAATCATATATATTATCTCTTCCGATTATAACAAAGGGAATATTACTGTTTACAAGGTAGTCAATGCGCATGTCCACCTCACGGGTATCAAAAATAAAAGCTCCATCTGCCAGGCCATGTTTTAGTAAATAAAAGCCATCATGTTTATTTTCTTCCACCTGATAGGCTGAAGATTTAGACACAATAAGTTTATACCCAAAATCATTGGCCATATCATTCAGATTATTAATAAAAACATTGGTAAAACTTCCCATATAATTGGTGGTATTTTTTTCTAAAAAAACAATGAGGATTCCGGTCCTTTTTTTTCGAAGTGACCTGGCAACTAAATTGACCTGATAACCAGTCGAACTGATAATACGGTTTATCTTTTCCCTTGTTTTTTGACTAACCCTTGCTTCTCTGTTAATTACGCGGGAAACTGTTCGTTGAGACACACCGGCAATTTCAGCAATATCTTTGATAGTATACTCTCTTATTTTAACTCACTCCTCTTATGGATATCTTATCTTAATCATTTAATTGATCCTAGTAAAGTAATGCAAGTTATCTTTAAAATCATTTCCAGTTTTATTAAAAGTTTCCTGTTTTTTTATTTTAAAAACTTCCCAGCCTTTTTTTGGTGATATAATTATTTTAAACTTCATAAATCTATCAGTATTAACTAATTTTCATCATTTTTGTGGTCAATAAAATTTTAGCATAGTAAGATTTTTAATTCAAAAAAAGTTTATAGCGATAAATACCATTTATCTTTTATAATAAAACTGACTGAATCGTTGCTTCATTTCCATATCAATTGCTTTAACATGTTTTTCCACAACCTCAGGAGGGCTGAGATTAACCAATAATTTCATACAGCAATAAAAAATTATGACATCTTCTATCCAGCCAATAAAGGGTAATAAAATAACCGGAATTAAATCATATGGAGATAAAACATAAATAAAAGCGGCATAAGAAATTATTTTCAGATACAGAGGAACATCTTTATCCCTGACCAGACGAAAGGCTAATTTAAAAAAATTGGGAATATGCATCAAGAGGCGTAACCAGAAATATTTTCTTTTTAGTGTCTTTTTTTCATCATTTTGATTATTAGCCATTTTCATCACACTCGGGAAAATTATTTTTTTCTAATTATCATTTTACAGCAAAGTAAAATCAAGTCAAATTAAAAAATTGGTAATTTCCAATAGAAAACCCCACTGGTATCATATAAAATACCAGTGGGGTATAGTTAATCAGAGAGTCTTTCCCTTCTATGTCAAGAGAACCGTCCCCATGACAGTCCCCATGACATACAGGGACGGCTCTGTATCACAATGACACAGAGAACCGTCCCCTATTTCTGTGACAATTCTTTATGGTTTATTTAAGCACAGTGATAGTGGTAGATCCACTTTGACTACCAACATGCGCAGTTACTTTAATAGTTATATTATTATCAGTAGAATTAGGCGGGACTGCCAACGCAGTTGTGGCAGTACCATCCGCATCGGTAACATCTACTGTGTTAGACAAGGTTCCTCCTTCAGTGCTGAATATTACATTTACGCCTACTACTGGTTCACCAACAGAATCTATAACATAGGCAGTTATGGTTGAATCTCCTCCACCACTAGCAAAGGATGCTGGTACTGCAACAACAATGATATTTATTGCAGTAAAGTAATCTACTGTAATACTTTCAAAAGCATATCCTTTATTACCAAAATAATCTGTTACGGTAAGTGTTACATTATAAGCACCAACATTATTATAGGTATGCTCAACAACAACTCCACTTCCTGTTGAACCATCTCCAAAATCCCAACTATAGCTGGCTATACCCCTATCATCTTTGGATTTTGATGCATCAAAAATTACACTAAACGGAGCTGTGCCAGTTGTATCTGGAATTACATCTATTTCAGCCGTTGGAGGCTCAAAGTCAACACCAGGCTGAATAGCCGGAAATTCTACTGTGACTGATTTAGATATGCCATGCCCTGCACCATCAGTGCCAATTAAGCTAATTGTGCAAGTAATTTCTGTAATCATTGGATTCATCTTAACATAATCCAACACCTGCTGATAATATAACGGCAAATCTGTTATTTCAGTTATATCTCCGGGAGTCCCGGGAGAATCAGAGTGGGCAACATAAAATGCCATACCAACTGTCTTTGTTAAATCAGGAATCAATACTCCATCATTATAATATTTATAGCCAAAACCTTCTCCAATAAATTCCACCTGGTTAATAGAGTAAATCTCCAAATCAATAGTACCTTCGTCTTCAGCAAATTTTATTTCAGTAAAATTAACTCTTATCTGGGCTTTGGGGTCAAAAACATTTAAAATACCTTCACCAAACCAGTTACAACCGGAAAGTGTTATAGCAAACAATATAAAAATTGATAATAACAGGACTATTTTCTTATTCTCTTTAGATATTTTTTTGGTCAAACCCTTCCCCTCCCTTTTTATAAAAAGTTTTCAGTTTATGGTTTTTAGTTTTCAGTAAATATTTTCTTAGATATAATTGAATGAGAACGCTTCGTTACTACGCTCTTTGTTATGATATTCTGGCCGTTAATATTTAGTATTTAGTTATTGGTTTGTAATTAAAAGTAATATGTTTGTTTTTCTACTTACTAGTGTTTATCATTTACTTCTTAACTAATTACTTATTACTAATTACGCAATACTCATCACGAATTAATATTCAACTTTATGGGCAGTAATCAGGATAATAATTTCAGATCTTTTCTTGGTATGATTGGTAAATTTAAATAACTCACCAATAAGGGGTAATTTACTTAAAAATGGTATTTCAGTAATATTTTCGATGTCTTCTGAGGTAATCAATCCTCCTATCACATTAGTTACTCCTAAAGGTGAGCGTATAATTGCCTGTTCCTGCCTGGAATTAATGATGGGATATCCTTGAATTAATTCAGCTCCTAATGACTCAACTTTTATATCGCAATCCAAGGTAATTTTATCATCCATACTTAATCTGGGTGTAATGGTCATATTTAAGCCAACATCAAGGTAGCGAATCGTTTCTATACCTTCTTCAGTAATTTCACGAATCGGAATTTTCTGACCGGAAAGAATCACAGCTTTTTTACCGTCAAGAGTTAGTATTTTGGGATTTGATAAAACATTCGTTTCCCCTTTTCTTTGTAAGGCATCAAGGGTTGCTTTAATTAAACCCTGTCTTTCAAATGAACCACCTAAGGTTATTTCACCCAGTACTATCCTACCAGGAACAACCCCTTCCTCATCGGTGGCACCGGAAGACCAGGAGATTCCCAGATCCTTTTCGGCATCCAGGGTAATCTCCACAATTTTAGATTCAATCATAATCTGTGGCGCACGTTTGTCCAGTCCTTGAATCATGGTCTCAGCATTAGCAATTTCTTCCTGGTTTCCCTTAATAATAATTTCATTTTGCCGGTAATCAATTATAATTCTATTTTCATCCGGAATAACAATACCTAACATTCTCTTAATTTCATCAACTTCTTCCGAAAAAGTGGCATTATCAATCTTAAAGCTTCGGGTAATCAAGCTGGTATCCATTTCCGCAATCAGCTCTTCCGCTTTTAATACCATTTCTTCCGTTCCTTCAACAATAAGGTTATTCAACCTGGCATCCGGGGTTATCTTGATATTACTATTATCGCCAAAGTAATTATCCAGAACACTCTTGGTATTTTCTACACTGGCATTTTCCAGATGAACAATACGTGTTATCTTTTCCCGATATGTTTCAATAATATCTTCGGTACCAATAATCAGAGCATTCCCTACCTGAGCATAGCTAAGTCTCTTTAAAGTTAAAATCCAATTTAAAGCTTCTTTAAAAGAAACTTCATTTAAATTAAGGGTAATATTCCCGGTAACTGAATCGTCTGCCACAATATTAATACCACTCAACATAGATAGGGTTCGAATAGCATCAACAACCTCAGTTTCCTTTAGGTTCATAGTAATGGGAGTAGTAACCTGATCCACCAGAGAGGGGACCATAGCCGCTTCTTGTTCTTTTATTTTTTTAATCTCTTCTGCCCTAAGAGGTTCCACAGTAAATGTTTGTTTTTCAGGAGTGAGGAACTCTTTATAATCATAAACATTAATTTGCAATAACTGTTTGGTGCTATCCAGCGCCAGATCGTAATCTACCTGTTGAAATAAATCAATGACAAATCTTACTTTATCTGACTCAATCTGTCCACACCTGACCTGTTTGACAGAACCCATATTCAAGAAGAGGGTATTCTTTACCAACCCGGTAATATTATAATCAGCATTATTAATGTCAATAACAACCCGATCCGGGTCTCCTACATACATTGATTCAAATTCTTGAATTGGCTGATTAGCCTTGATAGTTACTCTGGTAAAATTGGGCATCTTCTTATACCAGATATTAGTAATGGTAATATTTACTTGAGCAAGACAAACATCAAATAAAAAGAAAAATAATAATAAAGAAATCAAAACAATGAAAACTTTCTTTCTGCTAAAATCAGCTGTGCTATTTTCCAGACAATCAATCTTAGTTCTGTTATGGTCATTATTTATATGCCTTTTTTTCATTTGTTCAATCATTACTGTCCTCCTCACCTCCCAATTTTAGTGCAATCTCATATCCATTAATTTCAATAATAACTTGGTCATCCTGTATTGATTTAACTAAATATTTATCCTGAATCAGCTCGCCTTCTTTAACTATATAGGTTTCATCCTCCATTTCAATAATAGCCAATTTGGTATCACCGGAAGAAATCAATCCGGTAAATTTAGTTCCCGGAGGCAACTCCGGTTGGACAAATCTACGAATGTCTTCTTCAGTTCTTAACTCTTTAGCCAGCCGCTCTTCCTCCTCGTCTCCTACATATACAGTACTGACTACTCTCTGAAAGGGATTACGTAATACTGGGGGTTCATATGGTTCATAGGTATAGATTTTGGTTTGATAACTTTCATGTCTCTGTCTTATTTCTTTCTCAAACGGAGTTAGCTCTTCTTCAGTTTCATTAAGAGCGGTGTTTTCAATCCTACTTTGGGGAGTTTGAGCAGTATCTCGTTGAGTAGTGGTTGTGATGTTTTCCCCGGGTGATAGTTGAGCAGTGGATGTATTGGTAGTTACCGGTAAACTTTTTTCTTTGCTAAAGGGATTTAACGACGATAAAGAAAAAGAGGTTAGTAAATCTGGTTTAAACCAAACCAATGCTGTTACCACTGCCAGAACAATTACAATAATTAGCAATACACGGTTTAACCTGCTCATTTACTATCTTCCTTTCCTTAAGACATAGGTAAAAATGCTCATATTAACATTAACATTCTCGACATCTTCACCAACAGGATTAAGCTTTAAATCTCTAACATCAACAATTCTGGGAAAATTCTCTAATCTATCTAAAAATTTAATGGTTTCAAAATAGTTAGCAGTAAAAACTATGTTGATGGGTAATTTAGCATAGATAACATTTTGTTCCTGTATTAAATTCTGTGGGGTAAAAGTGGAGAAGTCAATATTAAACTCATTCATAGTATCCTGTAAGAGAATCAGAAATTCCGGAATTTCCTTTTCTTGAGGTAGAAGCACTTCAACGAATTCTAAACGTTCAGTCAGCTCCTGGTTTTCTTTTTTCAAATCTTCCAACCGAGCGGCAATAAGCTTTCCCTCAGCAATCCTATTCTGTAATGAACTAATTTGTTGGTCTAATTGTTTTATTCTAATATTTCTTGGTTGATAGATAAAGGAATAATTTAAATAGGCAAAAATAATGAGTAAAAGAATGGAAATAATAATTTTTGCATTTCTATTTAACTTCACAATAATACTCCTCTATTTTGCTGAAACACTGCTTTCTTTGTTTAATAAACGATAATAAGGAATAAAAATTCCCGATAACTGAAAACTTACTGTATCAATATTCTTTTCCATCTCCGGAATTCTGGTAGTCTGCTTACGAATATATTGTAATTCAATGGCATCAAAACCCTGGTGATCTTTCAAACTATTCATATACTGAGCAACTAAATAATTATTAAAAGTATTGGCAACTAAATTAAAAGATTGATTAGCATTTATACTTAAGTTATTAAGCCACACCTCAGAGAAAGTTGACTCGCTAAAATCACCTAAGACTCTGGTCATGCGGGATTGATTTGTAATCAAACTTTCTATTACCGCAACTCTTTCAGCTAATTCAGCCTTATCCTTTTCCAGATTTTTTACTTCCTGAATGACCTTTTCAATGGCTTTTAACTGAGTTTCCAAATTCCTTACTTCATTCTCCCTGGTTAAAATTTCGTTCTCCAGATAGAAATATAGAAAACCTGAGGCAGCAAAGAGCAGAATTATAAAAGTTGCTATCAATATCCTGAATAAGTTAAATTTCTCTTTTTCCCGGTATTCCGATGGTAATAGGTTAATATCTCTGATGATATTTTTATTTTTTGCCATACTTTATTATTTACCTTTCTCTTTTTGCTAATCCGATAGCAGTAGCGAGGGCAGACTTATATTTATCAAGGTGATTAATATCGACTTCTTGTTCATTAACAGAAATACTTTTTAAGGGATTAGCAATCACAACAGTGATACCGAATTGTTTTTTCAGCGTTTGTCCGATGTTGAGTAACTGAGTCATGCCACCGCATAAGATAATTCTTTGATATTTCACTTTCTGATATTGGGTCTTAAAGTAATTTAATGACTTACGAATTTCATTAAAAACATCTGTAACACCGGTATGAATTAAATCAGCAATCTCTTCCTCGGCAGGCATTGATTCATCTTTTTTATCTATTTTTGTATTAATTTGTTCTTCATCCATTTGTTCTAAAATTGCATCAGTCTCTGCTTTTTCTTCTACTTTTATGTCGTTATTATCTTCGGCAATCAACGCTTCCTCCGGCAAGGAGAGACCAACATGACGTTTAAGCGCCTCTGCTTCTTGAAAGGGGAGATTGAATTTCTTCTCAATTAATCTGGTAATATCACTTCCACCTTTAAGAATAGTCCTGGTAAATTTTAATCGATCCCCTTCCAGTAAAGTAATTTCTGTGGTACTGGCTCCCATAGAGAGAATAATATCAATCATAGTTCCATCTTCTGTACTACTGGACGATGGAGTAAGGTAACTTTCAAACGCTCTTATCTGGGCATTGGCAACTATGTCTACTATTTTAGGTTGCATCTTTATATTCTTTAATACTGAAATCTGTTGTTCAACAAGGGTTTTTGGTGCAGCGACCAATAAAACCTTCATCATTTTGGTGCCTTCTTTTTCTTCTAATTCTTCTATTTTTTTTGCATCCAGCAAAGATTCCTTTAAATCATAGGGGACATATTTTGGGGCTTCCCACTGTAATCCTTCTGACAGTTCCTTTTCAGTCATCAAGGGGGTAGTAATTTCGCGGATAATAACCTTCTGACCGGTAATAGCAATAATACTACCACGATCATAGAGTCTCTTCTTATGAAGCATTTTGTTTAAAGCTTGACTAACCGCTTCAATATCTTTAATCTCTCCATGTAAAATACTATCCGGTGGAGTTAATACCATCCCAAAATTATCCAGATGATATCCACTCCCTGTCCTGCTTAATTTTACTACTTTGATAGATCTTGCACCAAAATCTATAGCAAGCATTTACTCTCTCCAGTCATTATTTACCTGCGTCTTGACTTCCATTAAGACACAAGCTTAACAATCTTCTCTTATTATATCAGTAAAAAATAATTTAAAACAACCTTTTTTATTTTAAAACAATAGACACAAAAAACAATCATAATTTTTTATATTATATTATATAAGAAACAAAATATACAAGCTATTATTTAAATTTTTTATCAAAAAGATTACTCAATCTAAAACTATTAACAATAATTAAGTCAAGAACTATAAATATTGTGATATTAGGCTAGAATATCATTATGGTATCATCCCTGAATTCCGGTTCTATTGTTCCAGTGCTTTCTTCTTCTAATACTGGTAATTCTTCTTTTTCTCTCGTTTCTTCTTCTAAGCTCTCCTCCTGTTTTCTAATTACTGACTCTTGCTCTATTTTCCGATATTCAATATTTTGCTTATTAATATGCCTAAATACTGAAAACAACAGTATAATGATAACTAATGCCATAACTAGGTAAACAATACTCTTTAATTTAAAATTATTCTTAATATTCATCTTATTCATAATAATATTATTAAACAAACAATATTGTAATTATTACAATATGTTAATCAACCACCTCTCTCCACCACATTTTTTCATACTTGCCAGTACTCGGAAAATAAGGTGGAAGATAGCCACTTGCTGGATTAGCCATTCTGGTATCATAAATATACTGCTTACTGTATCCAGTTATCTTTACTCCGGCATTATGAGTACCTACCGGACCTCTCTGCTTCTGAATTAATCCTCCCAGTAAACTTAAAGTATCTCTCATATAATTTTGCCATCCATTGTAAAAGAAGGAGGTATTTAAAGCCATAATAATTGCATCAATTTCAATATTATTCGGAGCACTGGAAGCTATTTTTACATCTTTTGCCGCTATCAATCCCAAACTATCATCTATTGCTTGAATATCATCTTCGAAAAGGTCTTTACTTTTATCGCGGTCATAATAATAAATATTATCTGAAATGGTAATAGATTGGGTGGAGACTATACTCATTTTCCCCCGATGATTCTCTCCATACAAGCTGCCAATAGCACCTTCAACAAACATCACCCCATTTGTTAAACCGATATAACTTTTATAGTCAGTTGTTCCTTCTTCAAGATATAGGGTTGTATTAGCAGGAATAACTGTACCATCAGCAGCTACTCCATTAAGTTTGCTACCAGGCGGTAAAGTAATCGGCTCCTTTACTAAAGTAATATGGGTAGTTTTAGTGGGATAAGACCCTTGTTTTATGGTAATCTTGGAATTGGGTCCTTCCGTCCCTGTTGTGTTATCTACATTCAATTCAATACTATTTACATTACCCTTAATATAAATTCCACCAGTCGTAACTTTATCGGTGCCACTTATAACAGAGGGAATTTTAACACCATCGGTTGAAGGAAAATCACCTACACTCCATGATCCTCCGGCAATTCTCTGTAAGCTATTTTCATCATCAAGGTCACTTATATTTCTGAATTGAGGTAGCTGAATCTCATCCACACCCAATTCATATCCACCCATAAATCCTTCACCGTCTGTTGGAAAATCAGAACCATCTGGTCGATAGGCACTCCCCCAGAAATCAATGGTTTCTTCAGTAGAAGTAACTTTACCCGTAAAATCAGGGATATCCACAATATGGAATTGACTATTACTATGAACTCTGCCTCCGAAGCTATCATTTCCGGTAAACCAGATAGTCTGACCAGCATAACCACCCCAACCAGGTATATCAGTATTAAAGGGAAAGGCTTCTTCATCTGAGAAATAAGCATATTGAGCAAAATTGGCAATTGTTACCAGTGTTCTAATCTTTCGCGAAACTTTACTGTCATCTTCATGGGTAATCCAACCTTCGGAATTGATTATATATCCTGCTGTTGTTTCTCCGGTTATATTAGGTTCTATTCCAACTCTATACTTCCCAGTAGCTAATTCAAAAATATGTGTTCCATCAAGATTTTCGGGCGGAAGATCCTCTGCGTTTGGTGGGAGGTCTTGGTTCTCTAACCAGTTAATTGCTCTCTCTACCCCCGCATCGGCAAGGTAAAATGCCTTGGTAGATTCTTCCTGCAAAGTTGCCAGTTTTATTTCGTTTCGGGTCATGGATAGTATAGCAATTCCAAAAGTTGTTAAAACAACCACAAATATTAAAGTAGCAACTAAAGCTAATCCCTTTTGAGAAACAAGATTTTGGTGCAGGAGCCTAAAAATATCTTTATTTTTTTTCATAATAAAGCAACCCCTTTGAAAACAGTTAATTTAATTTATAGTAATATATATTATATATATTTAGAAATTTCTAAGTGTAACCGCAGTATTGAGCGAAATATCAGCTTTCTCATCTCGATCAACATCAACTTCTAATTCAATGTTTATCCTGGAACTTTTGGCATTATCAAAATCCAAATTCAATATATTATCAATGAAAGAACTATTCCCCCCTGAAACAGTGCGATACATTGAATCATATGGGGTTCCTGACCAGGCATAGGTTACCTCATATCCATCTTCCTCATCAATTTCCGGAATTATTACGGTAATAGAATGAGAGGTCCAGGTCTTAACTTTTTTTCCATGGCGGAGTTCTCGGACCATTCTATCCATCCCCTGTCGGGCATTACGTTGTGCCTCCAGTTGCGCATTTCCGCTGATATAAGAGCGCATCCCTCCGGAAAATATAGTCACTAATCCCAGGACGACTAAAGCAAGAATGCTGACCACAACCATAAGTTCAATAAGGCTAAAACCGAAATGTGAAGTCAATGTTTTATTTAACAACTTCCCTATATTTTCTTTTTTTATCTTATTTTTTTTCATAACTACTTATCTCACTAAACAATATAATCAGGACTTAAGAATTCTAATTGATAAATATTTGTTTTGCCTGAATAGGTACCATGGAATTGAATAATAAGTGTTCTATTTTCAATTTCCCCTCTACAATCCAATTGTATGGTATAAGTCCCTACACCAAGCGTCTGGTTAATTTGAAAACTACTAATCTCATAAAATGCCGGATAAATTGGGATAGAAGGATAAGAATAGTACCAGCTTCTTTGCACCTTAACATTAGAGCTGATATCTCTTATTGTTATTGCTTGCAAACCCAAGGAAGTCCCTTCTTTCCAGGCTAAATCAATCTGCGAGATATCAATGGTTCCTCCCAAAACATCAATGTCAAAAAATATTTGTTCTCTATCTTCACTCCAGATCCAAGTCCTTCGCCAGTAATCATAAATCCATCTTCCTCCATAACGAATATTGGGATTTTCTGATTCTCTAATAGCTCTTTGAGCAACTTGAACAGTTGTAGTGCTGCCCTCCAAAATTCCTTCGCAGTTGACAGTAATATCTACATTGCCTTCAAAGGATTCATCAGCACAGATATAGGTTGTGCTAATCTGGCTATGCCCGGCTGGCAAGGTTAAAGGAGTATTATTTACCGTACCTTTATCCGGATTAAGAGAAAAAGTAAGTTCTTTATCTTCATCAAAAGAAGAAACATTCCCATGGAAATCTTTCAAGATTACGGTTAAAGTAGAGGAATCAACTCCATCATTGACAATGATATCTGGCGCTGCCACTATTTCAATGAATTGAGGTGGACCTGTGGCTACAGTAAGTGAATCCGTATCGGGAGCCAATGGTTCTGTCGAAGTGGTATCTCTTGCTTCAATAATTACATTGCCAGGAATCGTGGCAGAAGTAAAGGTAGTAGAAAGGGTACTCTCTCCATTAAAAGGTAGACTATTAGCTAACAGTGATCCGCTTTCCTCTCCAGATAATATGGATAGGGAAATTGTTCCTATAAAACCACTAACAGGAATCCCTGTTTCATTTTTAATAGTTACTGTGATGGTAGAGGAAGTAGGTCCACCTTCATATCCTGCAATAAAAATAGATTTTGGTTCAGCAGAGATATCAATCTGATAGGGTGGACCACTGGTAACATTTATGGTTACACTATCAGAATCTAATATTCCCGCTTGGTCAGTTGCTGTTACTATCGCTTCTCCTTCCTGTGCAGAGGAAGTAAACAAGGTAGTCTTTATATTCTCTTCCTCAAAGCTCAGGGTAATGGTATCGCCTACTGGCGGTTCCCCTAAATCTCCAGTGTCATTACCCGATGTAAGCGTTAATTCCACTATTCCCGTCCAGTAATCAGCCAGAACACCATCTTCATCTGTAATTTTTACCGTAAGAGTAGAGGTATCACCATTAATGATAATCGAATTAGGATCAGCAGATAAATCAATACCTACTGGTTCTCCACCAAGAATAGTAATCATATCTGAATCAGGAATTAGTTCCCCAGCATCATCTACCGCGTTAATTACTACCACCCCTGCCTCTCCACTATCATTGGCGATGAATTCTGTTGTAATATAACTTTCACCATTAAAAATAAGAAACTCATCATTCAGGTCTCCCAAAGTTTCTGGATTCATGGATAGATTAATCTGGCCTTCAAAAGCAATCGGATAGTTATCTTGATCCAAAATTGTTACTTTAATTAAGGATTGTTCGGCAACTTTTATGTCACTGGGACTAATACTAAGCAAGATAGCAGTAGGAACATCAGTATCAGGAGGGGCAAGAGCTTTGCTTTGCAATCCTTCTACAGTAACATTGGCTCGTGTTCCATTGCGCTTCTGCCATTCTACTGTAGTAGTGATTTTTTTTAGACCAGTCGATAAGCCCTTTTCTACAACATCCTTAACAACTATTTCTACATTAAAATCTTTGCCTGAAACAACAATAGGATTATCCGGGTCAGGATATGTCCCTTCAGCAAGGGATTTACCCTTTATCTCTTCCAATTTTTTCTGAGCAATATTAGTGGCAATAGTTCGTGCCCGAGCATCACTCATTCCCCAGAATCCAGCTTGGAAGGACTGGAATATACCAAAAGCAGCAGCGCCTAAAATAGCAATTGCTACCATTAGCTCAATTAATGAAAATCCCCTTTGATTTCGGAATAAAGATTTTCTAATTTCTAACAATCTAGGTCACCCCTCTTTCATCTGTAAGTGATATATATTGGCAAATTTTTTAGTTATTTGTTTTTCGTTAGTTAATAGTTAATGGATTTAATTATATAAATATATTAAATCATTTCTTCACTTTTCTTTCATAGTGGCTTATCAGCATTATTGCAAAATTGCAATCCTGCATTCATGCAACAATTCTTGTCTCTTTAAACTACATACTACATACCATATATTATATACCGGTTTTGCTGCGTAAAACCTACCAGTTTGCTGGTGGTTTGGTACTGACTCTGGTGCGTGCTGTCACCGGAGTCATAATCACATATAGAGTCCTGCCGTTTTTTGTTTTCAAGGTTACTGTACCACCCATACTTGGTGTTCCGTTATTGTAAAATCTAACCTTATAATCTGTAAAATTGGTATAATGCAAATTTATATTTTCCAGCTGCACATCCTCAACCAATTCATTCTCCCGATATACCCGGTATCTATTTAAAGATGGATAAAATTCTATTTTATAATAACTACCAGTATACATTGCTCTGGATTGGCAATCTTTCAATGTTGCGGCTAACTGATGTGCTGCCAGATTCAATTCTAAATTGTGTTTAGCTATTATTAAACCTCTAAATGATGCTGCTAAAAGTATTGAAATGATACCTACTATGATAACTAATTCGAGGAGAGTATATCCTTTGTTTCTTCTACTATTATTATAATAGTATTTCATTTACTGGTATATATTATAAAAACATCTTTTATTTTTTATTATTCCCTATTATAGCAGATTTTAGCAAAAACATATATGCCACGTTAAAATAATCTTTATTAACATTCTTCACATTTCAGATTTCAGGTAAAGAGAAAATTAGTAAGAATTAATGTAAGATTTAATTTTTACATTCTTCCTATATTATAAGATACCAGTCGATAATAGCTTGACCAAAAAGAAGGGCAATTACAGTCCCCAGAGCAATAAATGGTCCAAAAGGAAGGGAATCACTTTGATCTTTATTTCCTTTGTTTTTGATTAATATGATAATACCGACAATAGATCCCAGAAGAAAACCCAGAAAAAGAGAAAGCAGAGTTAATTGCCATCCTAAAAAGGCACCTACCATAGCAGCTAATTTAATGTCCCCTCCCCCCATTGCTTCTTTTTTGAAGAGATAGCTGCCAACCACAGCTATTAAGAGCAAGCTACCGCCTCCTGATAAAATGCCCAGCAAGGAATTAATGGGAGATAAGCTACCTGGAACAAAGCTTAATAAGAAACCGAGTGCCATAAAAGGAAGAGAGATGACATCGGGAATCATCTTTTCTTTTAAATCTATAAAGGTAATTATAATTAAAGCCGAACAAAATAACATATAAACAAAGGTTTTCAATTGCAATCCATAAGATAAGAATAAAATCAGATAAATAAAACCAGTTGAGAATTCTACCAGCGGATATTGTCCTGATATCTTTTCCTGGCAGTAGCGGCATTTACCTTTTAAGAGGAGATAACTGACCAGCGGAATATTGTCATAAAATTTGATAGGATGGTTGCATTTAGGACAATGCGAGCCAGGGAAAATGAGAGATTCTCTGCGGGGAATACGATAGATACAGACATTACTGAAGCTACCGATTACCAGACCAATTGTAACAATAATTATTCCTGTGAACAATCGAAATAGATAGTTATGCATATTGCATCCTAAATAAATAAGTATTATGTATACCGTATAGCGTATACCGTGAAATTCGCCGTTAGTTTTTATTATTTTGTTGTCGGTTTTCAGTTAAAATTTTTTCGAGCATAATGGGATGAGATTGCTTTGCTCCCTTCGGTCACTTGCCATGACATTCAAGTTTTTTACTTCAGGTTTTTTATTTTTTGTCGTAAGTTCTCCAGGAAATAATTATATGATTAGATAAATTTGCTTCGTCTCCTCATTCCTCGTAACTCGTAATAAGAAAAAAAGTAAGTTCGCTTACCTTGATAATTTTACTTTTAACAATTTGCTGATTATTAGGGTGTAAGGTTCATTTAAATACCTTTTGTTAGACTTATCTATCACTTCAGAAACAAAGTATCAGGATATAATACGTAATATCAGCGTAGGCATAATAAGTAAAATTATAACAATCCTCAAGGTCTGAGTAATACTCACCCGGACTGGATCGGCATTTATTTCTATGGCAGTTAAGGTCATCAAGGTAACCCCGCCTGCGGCAGTTGCCAGTAATGCAGTAGCTAAATCCCACTTTAATAGTCTATGAAACATAAAACCGATTAATATTCCATTTAAAACCACAAAAATTGAAAAAAATAAAACAGGAAACAATAAAGATTTTAAAGTAGATAGCATCTCTGGAACAAAAGTAGTACCAAGATATCCTCCTACAATAATCTGGGTAATCAGGATTAGCCATGGGGGAAGTTCTTTTAAAGGCATTCCGGCAATACGTAAAGCCCCAACCACAATCATAGATCCCAGCATGCCACCAACGGGAATGCCTAAATACTTGGCTGTAAATCCACCGATACTTCCTAAAAACAACACCAGTAATATTTCCCATATATATGCTCTTTCTTTTGTTGTTGCCTTAGATTGTTTTATTTTATTATTGGGATTGGGGTATTTTCCCTTATCAGTCTTTAACTGACAGTTTGTTTTACCGTTTTTATCCCAATTGTCACAATTAGAAACAATCACTGGTAAGCTTAAATTTATGGAAATTACGCGTACAAATTGTAAAAGCGTTACAATCGGAACGCTTAGACTTAAAGAAAGGGCAATTAAGCCCATCTCGAATAAACCTGCTGGTACTGAAGCATAAAGTGCTGTCCCCAGGTCTATCCCAGTCATTTTCGCCAGGAGAAAACCAACTGCCAGACTAATTAATATCATCCAGGCTGATGATATTAAACCAGGGATAAAAATAGACTTTATGACTGGAATCTGTTCTTTTTTAAATCTACACCCAATCATAACTCCTATAATTATCTGCATAAAAGTTATTAGATAAGAAGATAGCTCCACCCATTCATAGCCTTGACTGGTAATAACAGCAAGGGTAACCAGGGAGCCGGTTACAGCACCACCGGGAATATGCAAGAAACTAAAAATACGATAACCTAAATATCCTAAAACAAAGATCAAGATAAGTGATAATAACATTTACAATAAGTGTGCCTTTCAATTTATTTTTCGTAAGTATACTGTAATATGACATAATGTACACCGTTACATTAGCCTTAGTCATTATTGTTTAGCTGGCAGATTTCAGTTCTCAGTATTCAGTTAAAATCTATCAGGTTATCGGGTATAACTGAATGAGATTGATTTGCTCGCCTCGTTCACTCATAATGAAAATTTATTCCTATGCAAATCGTATTCAAATAAGGATACCGTATAATTTATACCTTAATCTCGTTATGTTGTTTAAAATTGTAGTTAGTCGCTGTTACCTGATATTTAGTTTTCGTTTTTCTGCTAGTTAATTGATTGAAATTATTATCTAATTATTTGCAATATAAATACCAATGACCAAATACAAAGATGTAATTACGAATAAAAGTAACTATCTCAATCAATTATTACCACATTATTGTCTAAAAACTTATGACTATGATCTAAAAACTTAGAAATTTATACTACGAGTATCATTACTTTATTTATAATTTTTTACCCATAATGTAATGGGGAAGTGTTTCCCCGCTTATAAATCGTAAAAAGGTATATTCCTCACTAAACAATATCTCAAAATCTAGCTTTAAAAAGAATCTCTTTGCCTTCTCGGAAAGAACTCCAAAATGAATACCTTTAACTTTCTTCTCTTTTAAAAATTGCAGAAAGTGATTAACTAATAATGAACCAATCATTTTCCCTCGATATTCAGAAGCAATATTAATATGTAAAGCTGCCGGATATTCCCGAGAAAAATCAGGAACAGTAAATTCGCCCTTGAAATAACTATACAACAAGTTCTTGATTAATCTCAAGTTATGGGAACGAAATATTAGACCATTGTGCCATATTTTTTTGTCAGAGACGGTAAAATTTTGCTTTTTATAACCTTACGCATCTTAATTACATCACAGCTACCCAGCAAATAACCTATAACCTCACCATCTTTCTCTGCGACAAAACAGGACTGCGGTTCGTTTGTTAGAAAATATGAAGTTAGCAAATCAGCAATTATTTCTTCACTTAACAGTTGATTTTTATATTCTCCAAAAATACTACTCTGAACACTGATTTTACGGATAGTTTTTTGCTCTTCCGGTCTAAAATTTCTTATCTTTATATCTATATTCCCCTGCCCTATCATCTTTATACTCTAAATTTCAGTTATATATTTCAATTAGTACAACTCATAAAACATAACAAAAAATAAATGTAATTATAATTCAAGACCTGACCCCATTAATTACATTAACATTAACTTTAACCTTTAACCATTAACTTAATTTGCGAATAGTTCATTTTCTCTGATGGAAGCCTCCAAAAGATTCTTCAATAAAGGATTTCTGATCTGACTGATATACGCTCTGAGGGCTTTTTCTTTAGTTTGTTTGGTCTCACTGGAAAGAATAAACTTTCCCCAGCCACCATCTATGGTAATAAGGTCTAATGGGGGTAATATATATAAATCTGGCCCATATCGTTTGGGATGAGGGAAATAGCTGTGATGCACTAAATACTTATAATAGAAAATCTTCTGAGTAATTTTTTCTGCTTCTTGTAATTCTTCCCAGACCTCTTCCTTTACTAACTCCTCATATTCCTCTAAATATTCCATTACCTCTACTTTTTCCTTCATTTCCTGGAGAATCTCTTCAATTATTTTACCAGCTGTGGAATGATCTCTATGAGCATCATCAGGGTGGGGATAAAAAAGGATATTTGGTTGAAACTTTTCTATCTGTTCTGCCAGTATTTCTTTAAGTTCTTGAGGATTAAGAAAAGCCAGTCTACTATCCGGATAGTTTAGATAAACCAGATTTTCTTTAGGTACACCCATCATACTGGTAGCGTTTTCAAATTCTACATAACGCAAATCCTTTAAGCTACGGCGATTACCATCAGTTATCAGCACAATATAGACCTCTGCTCCTATATTTATCGATTCAATGATATACCCACCACAGGCAATGGTTTCATCATCAGGATGAGGGGAAAAAACCAGTATAGTATCTCCTGCTTCAGGCAATTTCACCTCATTTAAAAAGTAAATGGTCATCTGGGGTAATACTGGATTGGTACGAAAATACCAGAATGCCAGTAATCCTATAATTATAATTATTG
This sequence comes from Atribacterota bacterium, assembly GCA_028717805.1. NCBI lineage: Bacteria > Pseudomonadati > Atribacterota > Atribacterota bacterium. The sequence continues at coordinate 5,634 of JAQUNC010000001.1, read as the reverse complement.
CCAGACCTGATAATTGCCATTTTCGGTTGTATCTAATCTTGTTTATCATTTCTCCCATTATTATCCTTCTGATAATTATAGAGCGGCTTGTTCTGAATATTTATTCTCTACTACAGATAGATAGTTAAAAAATATATACTATAATTATTTGTTAATTAGCAATAGTACAAGTCAAGTAATTTAAAACTTGGGAATATCATAATATATTTATGAAATATTGACAAGAGAGATTACTTTTCTAAATAGTAAAGAGGATATTTGTTACAAGTTATAAAATATGTAAGATATTGGCAGTTATCGGTGAGCGATTTTCAGTTAATATTTCCTTAGGTATAATGGGATAAGATTGCTTCGTCGCTTTGCTCCTCGCAAGGACAAATTCGTCCTGCGTTGTGGGTATTGCGTGACTAAACAGTGTAATACATTATATTATATCCTTATGGGGCTTTTTGAATTATTATGTTGAGGCGAAGTGAGGAGCCATCGCGTCCAATGCCATCCAGTCGAAAGGTATTGATGCCATCAAAGGTCACTACCACATCACCAGGCCGGTCCCAACCATTTTTAATTTGCTGCTCCAACATTATTGGATTTTGAAAATTTAAGCGCTTGATTAATTCATCAATATTGTTCCAGATGAGAACAGGATGCTTGCTGATAAGTTCAGAACGGATTTCTGCTTCTACGGACTGTACATTAGAAGTAACAATACGTTTGATATTGGCATTTAGCACATATTGATAAGCTTTAGGTGCATAGATGATTGCCAAACCTATAATCAGCACCCAGATAATTAAAGCAAGAATGGTGATTCCTTTTTGACTGTTTATTTTCATTCCTGCCACCTCTATATTGGTTAATTTATTAAATAATAGCATTTAATTGCATATCTTTTTACTTTTATTATTCCCTATTATAACAGATTTTAGCAAAATATTATTTTATATAAGATAACTTTTGATTAAGTATTTGTATTAAATAAGAAAATCCATTTTGCTTATAATAATCTTGGATTTCCGATTCTAACAATGAACCTAAAGCAACATGATAATCACTTTTCTTAAAATGATTAACAATTTTTTTATTTCCATATTCTTCTCTATTTCGGCAGGTAATTCAATTCCCTTATCTTACCAAAATTTAATATCAGAAGCATCTCTAATTTCTTTTCTATCCAATAAAGCCTGAATCTCATTTTTCATCATCTGTTCCAAGGTAAATCCTTTAACAAGCACCTGTGTATTATTATATTTGGAATATGCAATTTTATCTTCAAAATCTGAATTTTCTAGACTCTTTCTTCTTTCAATCTTTAATTTTTTGGGATTCAGAAATCTTTTTCCATATCTTTTTGTAAAGCACAGAATATTAACATTATTGTTAATATTCTACACTCTGATAGTAAAGAAAGCCAAAAATATATCTGCATCGGGTATTATAAAGATAATCACCAGTCAACAACCAAAATACAACAATCTATCAATCATATCAGTGTCGAGTATATTATAGTTTGCAAATTTAATACAGTAATTAGTAATAAGTGATTATTTTCGTTATATTAAAAGTGTTAAGTTGTCGGTTAAAATCTGCTCAGGCATTTATTCCCACCCAAAGGTAAGTTAACATAGGTAATCAAATATCTGTATCTTCATCTACCGACTATGCTGAGGCATTGGTATTTAGATAAATATTTAATAATTGCTGTTCGATATCTTTCATTATCGGGCTATCATCAGGGGCTTCCTGCAAGGCTTCCAGAAAATAATTATAAGCTTCTTCCTGTTTATCCAATCGCTGATATCCCAAACCAATATAGTATAAAAAGATATGCTTCTCTTCAAAGTCCAGTCCAAGTTGAATTGCTTTCTTCCATATCTCAATTGCTTTTTCATATTCATTCTGGTAAACATAAAGTGATGCTAAAGAATTATAGGCAAGCCAGGATTTTGGTTCTAAATAAATTGCCTTTTGAAATTCTTCCTCTGCTGCTCTAAGATTTCCTGATTTTGCATGAACTAATCCCAGATTGAAATAAATATTTTGATGATTATAAAACTTCTTTGATTCCAATAAACTCTCCATCGCTTCATTATTCATATTAGCATTATAATATAATGCTCCCATATTAAGCCACATTTGGCCATATCGAGGATTGTTTTTCAGTGATAATTTATAATATATTAATGCTTCGTCTATTTTATTATTTGCCAGTCTATTTTCAGCACAAAAAGCATATCGATGGGCTAAAAAAGGTTTTATCACCATAATATTTATAAAGTATAAAGAAGAGGATATCACAATCACTAATAGCAAAAGACTCAATAATTTTAATATTATTTGATTATTAACAGATGATTTATTAATTATCATTGTTTTAAATTGATATTTTTTTGTAAAAACAAATGCCAAAGCAAATAGAATAAAAAAAGCAGCGCCACAAGAAGGAACATGCAAGGGAAAGGTAAACATACTATGTATAAGAAAACAAATGATTCCCAAAATTAATCCTAATAAGATTATTTTATTCTTTTCTTTATTCTCAGTAATAAAAAAATGATAAGCATTTAAGAAAAAAACTATTAGGATCGATAAGAAAGATAATAATCCTAACAATCCAGTTTCACTAAACATTTGCAGGTATTCATTATGTGCTTCTGCTACTTTTTTAGCATTTTTGATATAAGATGGATTTCTTTCAATATAATCTGCCTGGTAATCTAAAAAATTATACTTAAAAGAACCAATTCCTCCCCCCAATAGGTATTTATCATTAATCATAGCTAAAGTAATTTTATAGATCATCAAACGACGATTAATGGATGGATCGTCCTTATCAAATGTAGACAGGGCTCTTTCGGTAACAGTAAGGGGACTTTTATTGAATACGTTGTCTGTTGAGTAGATAGCAGCTATTAGAATAAAAAATGAAAGCAATGTAATTAGCCATTTTTTATTATTTTTAAATAGACTAGCCATGCTATATTTATAAATGAAATAGAATCCAATGATTAAGCTTACAATAATACTGATCCATATCCCCCTACTCTGGCAAATCATCAGAGCAGTATATTGAAATAATAAAGAAATAAAATAGATTATTTTTATATTCCTGTTATTCTCCAATAAAAAAAATACAAAAAGAATAAAAAATATTAGGCTTATATAATTTGAAGTCCAATTCTTCTGTCCAATGGGAGAAATAATGGGTCCAAAATCATGAAGATAGGCAATGATTCCGTAATAATGGAGCATAATATACAAAGCAATAAAAGTGCTTGTTAAAAATAATAGAAGAATAAATTGATTAAATTGCTCTTCGTTATCAACAAAATTAATCATAAGAAAGAATAAAATGAAATAGTTTGCATAAATGACTACCTGCTCCAGATCAATGGGTATTTCCGTGGAGTTTATCCAATTGGAAATCAGCATAGCCAATATAAATAAAATAATGGGTAAGTATATTTTAGTAATTCTAACCGGTAAAATTTGACCAGGCTTAATTAAAGAAACCAGATAAACCGTTAACAAGACGATGGTGAAAAATTTTACCCAGAAGAATTGACTGGCTCTAAAATAAAAAACATACTTGTACACTACTGTTGGTGAAACCAAAATAAAAAGTTTTAATAAGAATAATTCAGTTTTTCTAAAATCAATATTAAGCATAATCTACAATTTATTTTTTTGAAATATATACTGCAAATCTTTTTATCTAAAATTAATAATTAATGCAAAGATAAGGTATTAATAAAAGAGAAAGACAAGTATAAAAAATGGACTCTCTTTCAAAAATAGAGTCCATTTTTCATACTTCAATAATCAAGCTAATTATCTTCTGGCAGTTAAACTAAGATCATAAACAAAATTAGCTCCATCTTCCTTATATCCATTAATAAAGTAAACACCGGATTCAGCTACATCACTACCTGTTATAGCAGTTCCAAGGCTTACTACCACATTCCCTTTTCCAGTTGCGCTATCCGCCTGTTTAGTATTAGTAAAAGGATTGAATATTCCAGACTTTGCGAATATATCAGCAACAGTTACAGTGGCTGTATCTGCTAACTCGGCTTGAATCAAGGTTTGAATGGTACCAGCATTGGCTTTTACTATAGCTTCCTTAGCTTTAGCCTGCTGTCCGGAATACAGTCTCAATCCTAACAGTGCCAGGATACCGATAATGGCCACGACGACCATCAATTCGATTAAGGTAAAACCTTTTTTGTTTTTTTGTAAGTACATGAACATTTTAAAAATTCCTCCAATTTTAAATATAGTATTTAGTCGTTAGTATTTAGTAAAAAATTTAAGTTGCATTTTAAGTTGTTAGTTGAAAAGTTTTCGGTTTTTAGCTTTCGGTTCAAGTTTAATTTAAATTTTGCATTCAGTATAATCTGTAAAGATTATTTTTTCTCGTATCAACTGTTAGCTTTTTTACAATGAATAAAGTGAAGATCATTCACTTTATATGTTTTATCTTTTGCGATGCTATCCCTTCCTTTCTTAAGAAATTTCAGTTATCTTTTACCGTATCTCTAACTATCTTAAATATTTTTCCTATCTTGTTATGTGTTAACTACTTCTTTTATAATTATTCCCTATAAAAAATATTTTAGACAGAGTTTTTATTATTTTTTTGCCTCCAGATGATTTTCAAAAACCCAGCCAGACTCCTCCGCATTGACACCATTGATATAAAATACAGCAGGATTAGAAACATCATCTACAAAGACAAAGACCCAGCCGCCATTTCCTGTTATATCAGGTTCTGTAGCACCCATTCCTGGAATATTTGTGGTCTGGGGACTGCCAGCAGGAAGATGGATACCGGATTTATTAATAATATTATCTACCATTCCCCAAACCTCCACGTTGCTTACTGTATTGTCAGCCAATTCGGATTGAATAAGTGAGTGGATCGTGGAAACATTTCCTTTTAATAAGGCGTCTTTAGATTTGTTCTGTTGACCAGCGTAGATTCTAAGCCCGATTAAGGCTAAAATTCCAATTATTGCTACCACAACCATTAATTCAATCAAGGTAAAACCTTTTTTATTTTTCATTTTGTATCTTTTTATAGGTTCCATATTTTCTCCCGTTTTCTTTTGATCTTTGAGCATAAACATAGTGATAAACAATTAGTTTAAATAAGACATCTATAAATTTAAGGGCTGATTTTTTTCTCCTATATTCTTAATTATTCCCTAATTTTTTTATGTTAGACAAAAAAAGTAGGTTTTTGTAAATAATTTTTGGTTTTTGGTGGAAAGTTTTCGGTTTTCAGTAAAACCGTTCCGGGAGTAATAGGATGGGATTGCTTCATCGCTTCGCTTCTGGCAATAACAATTTGTCATGCGTCGTGCGTATTGCGTCATTTATTTCAGTATACCAGTATACCAGCATAACGTATATCGTAAAAAAATATAAAACTAATAACTGCAAACTATCAACTATAAACTATTTTGCTCTCAATTATTCTTACATAAATGCTATATGATATGCTTGATACTGCTTAGCTTTCACCTATAGTGATAAATTATTGGGGAATTCGACTCTTTCGGTGGCGTCTTTGATAGCAAAAATACGGATATTATTATCCAAAGAATCAATAGGATAAACAAAAAAACCTGT